>NZ_JACGWF010000029.1:0-43233 GCF_014077595.1 Colwellia sp. 6M3
GGCCTTGCCTGAAGCGAGATGCGCATTCTACGCAACTCAGTTTTAATGTCAACGTTTTATTTGAATTTATTTTAAAAGTTTTTAAAACTTTCAAAACCTATCTTTAAAACGTTAAGTTATCTAAATCAGCCTAAACCGTGCTAGATAACTTATTAAAACAGTTCGTTGGGGTGACCCCTTGGAACTGGAGCGTATTTTAGAGATTTTTGACCTCACGTCAACACCTAAAGTGCATTTAATTTCGATAATGTGTTTGTTTGCTTTTTAATTATACAATATGACGATAATTCAAGCTTAAACGATATATTCAATAGCTTGTTTTAGCTCATTGATGCGAATTACACCTTCAAGATTGTCTGTAGGTGACTCTTGAGTATAGCGGCTATCGACTAAAATTCTAGATTTTATACCTGCATTATCGGCTGCTTGCATGTCAGAAACTTTATCGCCAATAAAAATACTATCCGCTAAGGTAATACCATACTCTTTCTGTGCTTGATTAATCATACCTGGTTCAGGTTTGCGACACTTGCATGGCATGACAAAGTTGTTAACGCCTTTTGTAGGATGATGTGGACAGAAGTACACTTTCGTTATCGTTACCTTGTGCTTACTAAATTCATTAACCATCCAATTCGATAAAATTTCAAAAGTCGCTATATCATAATAACCTCGAGCTATACCTGCTTGGTTAGTTATAACGAATATTTGATAACCTTTGTCTATAGCTAGTTGGCATAACTCAAATATTCCTTCTAAAAATTCAAAATCTTCTGCTTTATGAACATAACCATGGTCTACATTGATGATGCCATCTCTATCAAGGAAAAGTGCTTTATTCATCATTACTTTCTTATTTAGTTGCTTCAAATACGCTATAAACTAGCAATTTACTCTGAAGGCATCGTTATATACAAAGTAAGTATTAACGATGCCTTGCTCTTAAGGATAAGAGCACGCCTGTGCAGATGACTTATATATTCAACAATTTAAGCTGCACATTCAATAATGAGTATCGCATTTACATGCACAAGCCACCATCAATCTCTACAACACGTCCGGTGAAAAATTCATTTTCAATAATGTAGTTAACGGTATGAGCTATTTCATCAGCTTCGCCTAAACGACCAACAGGCTTCATGCTCTCTAAGCGTTGACGCATTTCAGGTTTCATTGCATCTGTCATTGCTGTGCGAATAACACCAGGTGCAATTGCACCAACACGAATACCATGGCGGCCAAGCTCTCTCGCCCATGTAACTGTCATTGCCACTACGCCAGCTTTTGATGCAGCATAATTAGTTTGGCCCATATTACCGCCACGGGCAATTGATGACATATTAATGATCACGCCCTTACGTTTGCCCTCAATCATATGAACAGCAGCTTCTCGTCCACATAAAAACACGCCCGTTAAATTAACATCAATGACTGATTGAAATTGATCTAGTGACATTTTTTTACTTACAACGCCATCTTTAGCTTTAACAAACATACCATCACGTAAAATACCGGCATTGTTGATTAAGCCATCGATACCTGAGAAGTCATCATTAATTTTGACAAATATTGCTTCTACTTCACTTTCATTAGTTACATTTGCTAAATAGTATTTAGCTTGCGAACCTGCTTCTTCAATCAAGCTAACGGTGGTTTGCAATTGCTCTTCATTGAGATCAATAAGTGCTATTTTTGCGCCTGATTTTGCCAAGTTTAAGGCAATTGCACGACCAAGACCTTGTCCGCCGCCAGTCACTACTATAGTTTTACCGTTTAAATTCATAGTTAATCCTCTGTTTATCTTTTAATTTATTTGTAACGTCGGCTTTAAACTACATAGGTATTAAATGAGTTAAAGCCGATATTAATAATTTATTTGCTTAGGTTTTTTAAAGGGGTAAAAAACCAAGTCAGTAATTCTGCAGGAATATCGTTTATGTTTTCATAGGTCCAGCGCGGACTTTTATCTTTATCTATCAGCAGTGCCCGAACGCCTTCACTTAATTCTGGATACTGACAACAACGTAAACTTAAGTTGATATCAGCGGCAAAGCATTCTGCTAAAGTGAGATCTTTACTCATTATTAAATGTTGATAGGTTATTATCGCCGAAAGCGGGCTACCTTTTCTCAGCTTACCTTGTGCTCGCTGTAACCAGTCATTATCAGTTTCTAGGGCTAAAATAGCTTGATAGATATCTGCGCCATTATCAAAATGGGTTAATTGTGTAATCACCGCTTGATGCTCGACTATGTTAGATAGCATTGATTTGAATGCTTGCTCACTTTGTTGAACAAACTTACTCAATGCTTGATCAAGCAAGTCATAGTTTTCGTTATTACTTTGCCAATCAATATTACTCAGGTCTGCTATTACATCATTTTTAAAGCTACTGTTAATACCAACATTAGCTAAACCAATGTTTAACGCGTCTGCCGCATTAAAAATTGCGCCCGTCATACCTAAAAATAGCCCGATATTATTAGGCATTTTATTAAGAAACCAACTTGCACCAACATCGGGATATAAACCTATCGTGATTTCGGGCATAGCTAGCAAGGTTTTTTCGGTAACCACTTTATGACTCGCACCAGCAAATAAGCCAATACCACCGCCCATGATATACCCGTCACCCCAAACTAAAGTGGGTTTAGTAAATTCGTGTATCAGTTGATCTACTTGATACTCTAGTGAGAAAAACTCATGCCCAAAGGATGCAATAATAGTTTCGTCATTGATTATACTAGCCGATGTTTGTGTTAAGTAATTCGACTCAATGTTAGCGCTATTTTCTCTTTCCTCTTTAAGCGTATGGCATAAGCTAACAACATCACCACCAGCGCAAAAGGCTTTATCTCCTGCCCCTTGAATAATTACCATGGCAATTTCATCATTGCTTTGCCATGCCAGTAGTTGTTTATGCAATAACACAAACATACTCATGTTAAGAGCATTAAGCGATTTTGGGGCATTTAATTCTGCAAATGCAATGCGCTTATTATTTTTTGTTTTTATTTCGCTAAATATTACCGGTGACATATTAATCCTTAACTTTGTATTTACACATATTATATTTTGAATCAATCGCGGTTAATCTAGGCTCGCATCAATTTCAACTACGGTTCGTCCAGTAACACTACCTTCGACATAAGCGTCAAACGCTTGAGGTAAATCAGCAAATTTAATGGTGGTAGGAGAAATAAGATCGAGCTTAGTAGGTTTTAAATCGCTAGCTAAGCGCTTCCATCCTTGTGTTCTAACCGATAAGGGCATTTCAACTGAGTTAATACCAAGCAAGCTAACACCACGTAAAATAAAAGGCATAACCGTTGATTCAAGTTTGTAACCACCAGCCAAGCCAATCGAAGCAATATTGCCCCAAATGTTTGTTGTGCGAGTTAACCAAGCTAAAGTATCACCACCAACATTATCAATCGCCCCGCCCCATTGGGCATTTTCTAATGGCTTGGTACCCATTTCAATATCATGACGATTAATTAACTTGCTTGCTCCCAACGCTTTTAAATAGGGTTCTTGTTCTGTTTTACCCGTATAGGCAATAACTTCATAGCCAATATTCGACAACATGTTAATCGCAAAACTACCGACACCGCCCGTAGCACCCGTAACAACAATTGGGCCTCGTTCTGGTATTTGACCGTTATCTTCCATTCGCTGTATCGCAAGCGCCGCAGTATAACCGGCAGTGCCTAGCGCCATAACATCACGTAAACTCATGCCAATAGGCAAGTTAACGATTGAGTCGGCCTTAACACGGGCATATTCACTATAACCACCATCATAAAGCTCTGATAATTGCGCGCCACAAACTAGCACTTTATCGCCGGTCTGAAAACGCGAGTCTTCAGAGCTAACGACAACGCCTGATAAATCAATGCCGCCGACTAATGGGTAAGTTCTTAAAATGCGACCTTTACCCGTTGCTGCTAGCGCATCTTTATAGTTAATGTCTGAATAAGCAACCTTAACAACCACTTCGCCAGCGGTTAAGTCGTTTAGACTAATCTGCTCGAAACCGCTGGTAATGTTTTTATCATTTTTATGAATACGAAATGCGGTGAATTTTTCTGGTATGTTCAGCATATTAAGCGCCTTTTTATACATAATATTAATGGCTGAACTTCGTGATGAAATTCAGCCATTAATAAAGTAGATTTACGTAATGTTAAAATCAATTAGCATTCAATAAAACATAGACCAAAACAATTAAACTTTAGTCCCGTTTAGCTCAGTTTAGCCCAGTGATTTAGCAAACCTTAATGGTTATAATTAAAGAGGTTTTCTGGCATAGCCATTAATGATTTACTACCGGCTTCAATGGCATGAATATGACCATCAATTCTTGGCAATAATCGTTCATTAAAAAATACACCAACATAAAGCTTTGCTTGATAAAAATCTTCATCTTTATGTGCTGATGACTTTTCTGCCATCAAAACCCACATATAGGCATAGCTTAGTAAACCAAAGGCGGCTAAGTAATCGCTTGCCGAGGCACCAACCATATTTTTATCTTGATCATGCTCAGCAATAATTAACCCTGTCACTGCTTTTAATTTTTCTAGAGCAACAGCTAAAGGTTGAACAAAACCAGTCAATGCTTGGTTATTAGCATGTTGGTCGATAAATGTTGTTATCTCAGTAAAATAGACATCAAGAAACTTACCCTTATTGGCAACGACTTTACGCCCGAGTAAATCCAGTGCTTGAATGCCATTAGTGCCTTCGTAAATTTGAGCAATACGCACATCGCGTACGAGTTGTTCTTGGCCCCATTCGCGCACATAACCATGACCACCAAAAACCATTTGCCCTAAGTTACAGCTTTCATAAGCCATATCGGTCATAAATGCTTTAGCAACCGGCGTTAATAATGCAACTAAGGCTTCGGCTTGTTGTTTTTCAACATCATCAACAGAAAACTTAACAATATCGAGTTGTTTAGCAACATACGTAGAAAAACAGCGGCCACCTTCGTTAAAGGCACGCATAGTAAGCAGCATTTTTCTAACATCAGGATGAACGATAAGCGAGTCAGCTTTTTTATCCGCTGATTTAACACCTGTAGCGCTGCGGCCTTGAATACGTTCAATGGCGTATTCTGCCGCTTGTTGATATGAGGTTTCAGCCGCACCAACGCCTTGAATGCCCATGCCTAAACGTTCATAGTTCATCATAGTGAACATGTAATTTAAACCTTTGTTTTCTTCGCCAACTAAAAAGCCTGTAGCGGTATCAAAGTTCATCACACAAGTTGCTGAACCTTTAATGCCCATTTTGTGTTCAATTGAACCACAAGTAACCGTATTTCTAGCGCCTAAGCTGCCATCATCCTTTAATAAAAATTTAGGCACTACGAACATAGAAATACCACGAGGGCCTTCTGGTGCGCCCGGTATTTTTGCTAACACTAAATGGATAATGTTTTCAGTTAAGTCTTGCTCACCGCCAGTAATAAATATTTTGGTGCCCGATAAAGCAAAACTACCATCATCTAACGCTTCCGCTTTTGCGGTCATAATACCTAAATCGCTACCGGCATGTGGCTCAGTTAAACACATAGTGCCAGCCCATTTACCAGAGTACATGTTCTCAAGGTAAGTTTGCTTCATTTCTTCACTGGCATGTGCACTCAGCGCTAAACTAGCGCCAGCTGTTAGCATGGGATATAGCGCGAATGATATAGAGGCTGATTGGGTCATTTCTTCGACAAACGATTGCAGCATTTTTGGCATACCCATACCACCATGCTCAGGATCGCCACTTAACGCCCCCCAACCACCTTCGCAATACATTTGATATGCTTTAGCAAAACCGTCAGGTGTAGTTACCTCTCCGCTTGACCAAGTAGCACCTTGTTCATCACTGTTTCGATTCAAGGGCGCGATAACACCAGCGGTTAACTTTGCGCCCTCCGATAAAATCGCATCGGCGGTGTCTTTATCAATTAGCTCGGCAACAGCCGGCATGGTTGACCATAATTTTTCAGCATTAAAAACTTCATGCAATAAAAATTGCATATCGCGCATTGGCGCTTGGTAATTACTCATCACTCATACCCATCTGGTTGCTAATATTAATTGAACAAAGCTTACATGTTGCGACGGTATTGACCGCCAGCTTCAAATAGTGAATTTACAATTTGTCCTAAAGAACAAACCTTACAAGCATCCATCATCAGTTCAAAAATGTTTTCATGCTTAATTGCCGCTGTTTGTAAGCGTTTAAGTAATACTTCTACTTCAGCTTCATTGGCTTTATTTAAACTGGCTAACATCTCAATTTGATAGGTTTTTTCTTCTTCAGTAGCACGAATAACTTCTTCAGGCACAATTGTGGGTGATCCAGTTGAACTTAAGAAGGTATTAACGCCAATAATAGGGAACTCACCTGAATGTTTTAAGTGCTCGTAATGCATACTTTCTTCTTGAATTTTCCCACGCTGGTACATAGTTTCCATCGCGCCCAGTACACCACCACGTTCATTAATACGGTCAAATTCAGTTAATACTGCTTCTTCGACTAAATCGGTTAACTCTTCAATAATAAACGCGCCTTGAATTGGGTTTTCATTTTTAGAAAGTCCTAATTCACGGTTGATAATTAATTGAATTGCCATTGCACGACGAACACTGTCTTCAGTCGGCGTTGTGATTGCTTCATCATAAGCATTAGTATGCAAAGAGTTACAGTTATCGTTGATAGCGTAAAGCGCTTGCAAAGTAGTACGAATGTCATTGAAATCAATTTCTTGTGCATGCAATGAACGGCCAGAGGTTTGAATATGGTATTTCAACATTTGTGCACGGGCATTAGCCCCATATTTATTCTTCATCGCCTTTGACCAAATACGACGAGCCACTCGGCCAATTACCGCATATTCTGGGTCAATACCGTTTGAGAAAAAGAACGATAAGTTTGGACCAAACTCGTTGATGTCCATACCACGGCTTAAGTAATATTCTACAAACGTAAAGCCATTCGCTAAAGTTAACGCCAATTGAGTGATCGGGTTCGCGCCAGCTTCTGCAATATGGTAGCCAGAAATGGATACTGAGTAGAAATTACGCACGCCTTTATCAATAAAATACTCTTGTACATCACCCATTAAACGCAATGCAAATTCAGTGGAGAAAATACAGGTGTTTTGAGCTTGATCTTCTTTTAAGATATCCGCTTGTACTGTACCGCGAACCAAGGTTAATGTTTTCGCTTTTATCGTTTTGTAGACTTCTGGTGGCAACACTTGATCGCCCGTAACACCCAATAACATCAAGCCTAAACCGTCGTTACCTTCTGGTAAGTTGCCTTGATATTGCGGACGTTCACAACCTTTGCCTTGGTAGATTTTTTTAATCGTTGCAGCAACTTCTTTTTCTAAACCATTTTCAGTGATAAAACGTTCACATTGTTGATCAATGGCGGCATTTAAGAAGAAACCAAGCAACATTGGCGCTGGACCATTTATGGTCATTGAAACCGAAGTCATGGCGTGTGCTAAGTCAAAACCAGAGTAAAGTTTTTTAGCGTCATCTAAACAACAAATTGAAACACCGGCGTTACCAATTTTTCCGTAAATATCAGGGCGAATAGCCGGATCGTTACCATATAAGGTTACCGAGTCAAACGCGGTTGATAAACGTTTAGCTGGCATACCTTTAGAGACATAATGAAAACGACGGTTAGTACGTTCTGGGCCACCTTCACCGGCGAACATACGTGTTGGATCTTCACCTTCACGTTTAAATGGGAACAAACCAGCGGTGTATGGGAATTCACCGGGTACGTTCTCTTGTAGATTCCACTTTAAAATGTCACCCCAACCTTGATACTTAGGCATGCTGATTTTTGGAATAGCACTACCCGACAACGATTTTGTATGCGTTTGGATTGAAAGCTCTTTATCACGTACTTTAAATTTAAATTCAGGGTCTTTATAACGCTGAACTTTATCTGCCCATTGCTCTAGTAATAGTTTATTTTTTGGATCTAAGTCTAACTCGACATGGGTATATAATGTTTCAAGTTGAGCAACTAAACCTGCTGACACATCTGTCTCAGTTTCTTTTGCTGTTTCAATCGCTTGATGAATGCCATAAAGCTTTTGAGCAACCGTTGTTTGTTTTTCAACCCAAGCGTCGTAACCACGGTTACTTTCTGATATTTCAGATAAGTAACGAATACGGTTACCTGGAATAACACTACTCTTATTCGCTAGCGTGCCTTCAGTAGATAAAAGATCACCAACGGTTAAGCCTGACTTTGTATTTAACGCTGTGATCACCGCGTTGTATAACTCGGTCATGCCACGGTCATTAAATTGTGACGCGATAGTACCGTATACGGGTACTTCATCATCGCCTGCTTCAAACATGCCACGGTTGCGTTTGTATTGTTTTTTAACGTCACGAAGTGCATCAAGTGCACCACGTTTATCAAATTTGTTTAATGCGATAATGTCAGCAAAATCTAACATATCGATTTTTTCAAGCTGTGTTGCCGCACCGTACTCTGGTGTCATCACATATAAAGAAACATCAGAATGCTCTTCAATTTCGGTGTCTGACTGGCCAATACCTGAAGTTTCTAAAATAATTAAATCAAAGTCAGTCGCTTTTAAAATATCGAGCGTGTCGTTCACATACACTGACAAGGCTAAGTTAGACTGACGTGTTGCTAGCGAGCGCATATAAACACGGTCGTTATTCACCGCGTTCATACGAATACGGTCACCGAGTAAAGCACCACCCGTTTTACGCTTTGACGGATCAACCGACACAATAGCAATTTTGCTATCACTAGTTGCCATTAAAAAGCGTCGAATAAGCTCATCTACTAAAGATGATTTACCTGCACCACCGGTGCCAGTAATACCTAATACCGGAGTTTTACTGATTGCGGCAATCTTACGAATTTTAGTCAGGTCGCTTTTGTTTTCTTCTGGTGCGTTTTCTGCCGCTGAAATTAAACGCGCAATGGCTTGTTTTTTATCTTGTAGTGGCACGCCTTTTTTTAAATTGGCAACGTCATCTTTTTTAACGTTTACGCCAGTTTTAAAATCACAGCGTTCTAACATGTCGTCAATCATGCCAAGTAAACCAAGAGCACGACCATCATCAGGTGAGTAAATACGAGTGATGCCATAATCTTGCAGCATTTTAATTTCGTCAGGTAGAATAACGCCACCGCCGCCGCCTACTATACGAATATGTTCACAACCGCGCTCTTTGAGCAGGTCATACATATATTTAAAATATTCGTTATGGCCGCCTTGATAAGATGTCATGGCAATGGCATTAGCGTCTTCTTGAATCGCGGTATTTACGACTTCCTCAACACTACGGTCATGACCGAGATGAATAACTTCTGCACCGCTTGATTGCAAAATTCTACGCATAATATTAATAGCCGCGTCGTGACCATCAAACAATGATGCCGCTGTTACAATGCGAATTTTATTTTTTAACTGATATCTTTCAGTATTCATCTCATACTCTCTTATTTGTCAAAATCGCTGTTTCATAATAGCTGCTTCGGTTTTGGAAATAGTTAACAGCAACATCATGAAGCAATAATTACCTTAAATTCACAACCTAGTTAGTACTCATGCACTAGTTTTAGTCGTAAAACTCGATAATGGAAACTTAATATAGAAATTAGAACACACTGAAAATACAATGAACATTGATTTTATTGTCAATTTAATGGACTATATTGTGATTAGACCACCAAGATAACACCGACAATAATTGTAGGTTAATATGTCAACTATCAAACAAAAAAATTCAACTGATATTCGTTTATTTATACCCGTGTTTTTATTAAAAAAGTTATCTAAGCACCGGTTAACTGACGGGCTATATCCAGTTTCTTTAGGCATAACACAGGCTAATAACAACTATAAGTTGCAACACGATAATAGCCATTGCCATCGCTTGATTTATTGTTTGTCAGGTGCGGGTAAATTATACTACCAAGGTAAAGAAAAAATAATAGAACGTGGCGATCTTGTTATTATCAATGCCAACACCCCTTTTAACTTTACACTTGAAAAATCTAAACATATCGCCGCTAAAATTAGTCACAATGAAAAGCAACTCAGTAACCGTGATAGCAAAGCGACTAACAATATTGTTTACTGGATTAACTTTACAGGCACGTTAGCACAAGACTTTGCCGATCGACTGCTAATGAAAATGGATAATGGTGTCGCGCACGTAGGTGTGCTGAATAATATTGTTGGCGATTTTGATCATCTACTAGCATTGGGGGCGCGCGGCTATACAGCAACCAACGTTATTCATGCCGTGCATATTTTACAGCAAGCTTTAAGCTTTCTCGCATTGCAACTACGTTTAACCATGTTTAACAACAGTTCGAGCTTTGATTTAGAGGCGGTTGAAGCATTGATGCGTAACAGCTTGCATCAAGAATTGAGCTTAGATACGTTAGCGCATTATAGCCAATTATCTAAATTTCATTTTGCGAAAAAGTTTAAGGAGTTAACCGACAGCTCCCCTATTCAACACTTTATTAATATGAAAATTCAGCATGCTTGTTCACAACTCGATAATAGCGATATTGCCATTAAAGACATTGCTAGTGGCTTAGGCTATAGCGACCCTTACTATTTCTCTCGCTTGTTCAAGAAATTAGTCGGTATTTCACCAAAACAATATCGTGACTCTCGCCATAGCTCATAAAAATTAGCTCTTGTGCGCAATAGCTTGTTAGCGCCCTGACATTTCAGACCACCCTATCAACACCGAGCATTTTTATGCTAGGTGTTAACTGGCTTTATATAACGGCAACTTAGGTTTATTCAAGCCATGGTTTATTCAAGCCATGATTTATTCTTAAATAACTAAATAAACTCATTGGCGTTTCATCGCTTGTAATTGACATTGTTTAACCCAATATTATTGGGTCTGAGTGTTATAGATATTGACTATTAAGCTCAAAATAATGGAGTGGCTATGATCGCCAAAGTAACAAATAAAGCAATTTTTGCCAGTAGAATTTTTTCTATTAATTATGTCACCTACCCTACTAACCACAGTGTGATGAAACACAGTGATCCGGTACAAAAAGGACGTTATTACAAACTTAATTTTGTGTTGGTGAAAGCTAAAGTCGGTGGCGTGTTTGAATGCTCAAACTGCATTATAAATTTATTTAATCGGGTATATCTTTTTCGCCCAGATAAATATGAACACAGTGTATCTAAAATTGAGTCGGGAAAGCGGGTATTGTTGAGCTTTGCGCTGAATATCTAACGATATAGCTAATCGAGTAAATAGTTTATTTAGTTAGCATTTACTGATGTTAGCGTTGTATTGAGCTGTTTTTTAGCGATAAAAAGCAAAAGATTTACTACAACTGCGCAAACTGTCGAATTAAGTTGTGGTAAACATTGTGCAAATTGTCTAATTCAGTTCTTGAGGTTTTATTTTCTTTAATAAGATTTTGTATCGTTTGATCTAACTGATAAAGGTTTTGACGAATAGTGGCATCTGAAATCATGCTTTGCATCCAAGTAATGGCGGCAACGCGTTGTCCTTGTGTTACAGCGGTGACTTTGTGCAAGCTACTTGACGGATATACTACCGCATAGCCAGCAGGCAGTTTAATTGACTGCTGACCAAATTCGGTAGATATAATTAACTCCCCACCTTGATATTCTTCAGGCTCACTCAAAAATGTGGTCATTGACATATCACTGCGTAATACTTCAGAGCTACCTGCAACTCTCATTATTGCAGCATCAACATGATAGCCATATTCTTGAGTTTCGCTAAAACGATTGAAACAAGGTGGAAATATTTTATTCGGTAAAGCCGCTGATACAACTTTTGGTGTTTCACCAATGCGCGACAATAGCTGGTTAGCTAATTGACGCACATGGTTATCAGTGGCATCAGCTTGATTGTTATTTTTCACCGAAGCCGCCATACCCATCGCTGTATTGCCACCGTCACCCCAAGGGGCGTTAGCAAGCTGTTGACGATAAGCATTAACTTCTTCTTTAGATAATATTTTTTCTATAACAATCATTACGATTACTTTACCTGTTTAACTCAATTCTACTTAGTTTCTATCAGAAACTAATACCATGGATTTAGTCTTTATTAAAACTCATATGTTGCGGTAAGTTTTGTACTGGTAGCACTGCCTAAATACATAAATGCACCCGAGCGATATGCGGCTGTAAAATACTCTTCGTTGAATGCATTACCAATATTTAATCTAAAGGTTAAATCGTCAGTCGCGTAGTAGTTAGCAAATAAGTTAACAACTTGGTAGCTTGGTACAACAACGCTGTATCGGCTATTTTCGCTGTCATAACCTGCAGCTGTATCTGGTTGACCCGCATACATCTCGCTTTGGTAAGCATAATCACCACCAACAACAAACGATTCATTAAGCTCATATCTTAGCTGTAAGTAAACACTTTTTTCAGCGAAGTTACTTAACGCTAAACCAATACTTTCATCATTTATCGAGTCTAACACTTCAGAGTCCATTGACGTAGCAGAGAACTGTACACTGAGGTTTTCAGTTATATTACCAACAAAGCCAACTTCAATACCACGAACTCTATTCTCGCCAGTATTTAACGTACCTAAAGTAGCATAATCATCGTCACCTACACTTTCCATAACATCATCTTTAGTTATTTGAAAGATAGACGCACTGAACATAAAGTTATCGTCAAGTAGCATTAACTTTGTACCAATTTCAATGTTTTCTACACGCTCAGGATCCGAATCTGGTACTTGTGTTGCATTACCACAAACTCCGCCATAGCCACAATTCGCGCCTAAATCAGTTTCTCCACCATTAATATTGGTTGCTGTGCTGTAATTTGCATAAACATTAACGTCTTCAGAAAAGTCATAGATTATACCAAAATTACCATTGTACATAGTATCTGAATAAGCATAAAGTGCTGATGTTCCGCCACTTGTTGCTTCATTACTGTAATCAAAATTATCTAATCTAGCGCCATAAAACACATCAAGTTGATCGGTTACATGTACCGTATCAAGCATGTAAACTGACACAGTTTCAATATCTAGTACTGCATCGTTATCGCCACGGCTATAAGTTCGTCCCATCAATTGATCAAGGTTATCAAGCTGCTCACCTGCACCGTCGATAATACAGTAGCCGGCACTATCGCCACGTCGACCCGAGGTTATACAATTGGTTGGGTTATTATATTCAATATCATATACACCGTTGTTAACACTTTCATCGCTGTATTCAAAGCCAAAAACAAAGTTGTTTTCTACGTCAAAAACAGAAGTGTTCCAGAACAAGTTAAACTGCGTACTCACGTATGAAACATCTTGATAACCTTGGTGTGTACTTAAACCAATAGTTGCTGCACCAGGAGCTTCTGTATCAGAATCTGCGCGAGTTGTACCACTTGCCCCTGTAGTAATGTAACCATTTTTAGTCTCACCAAAACGAGTAGCATTATATATGGAGATATTATCGTTAACTTCATACTCAGTGCGTAACGTAAATGTTTTCACCTCAGACGTTAAAAAGTCCGACGCTTGTGAATATACCGGAATATCTTTTACAGGTGCACGTGCACTTTGATCATAATAACTGCCTAAATCAGGTACATCTTCAGCATCTAAATAATAACCATCAGCGGTAATTGATAACGCTTGTGTTGGAAGATATACACCTGATATTTGTACACCCTTTCTCTCATTTGAAACGCCTTCACGGTCAGGCTTATCTTCATCAGAAATCAAGGCATTAAGTCGAACTGCAGTATTCTCTGACAAGGGTAAATTATAATCTAGTGTTACACGTTTATATTCATCACTACCTAAACCAGCATCAACACGACCAAAGTTATAATTTACAGAAGCCTTTTTAGTAATGCTGTTAACCGCACCACCCGATGAGCCTCGACCCGCAAAAGTTGAACTTGGCCCTTTCGTAATTTCAACACGTTCAGTAGCAAAACTTTCTCGTGTGCTCATTCCTGGGTCTCTTAAACCATCAACAAAAACATCACTGCGTGCTTCATGGCCACGAATAATATAACGATCACCAAAAGCGTTACCATTTTCGCCTGTACCTAAAGTAATACCCGCTTGGGCAGAAAGTATATCTTTAAGGTCGGTTTTACCCGCTTCTATGATTTGATCTTGTGTCAAAACGGTGATCATTTGCGGCGTATCAACAAGTTCGGCAACACGACGAATATCGCCAGATTCATCATGTAAATATACTGAAGTTTTAGCGCCATGAACTTTAATTAATTCGATCGCTTCTTCAGATTTATTAATTTCTTTCGATTCACAAATAACGGTACTGTCTGTTTCACAATTTTCTACGTTATTTTCAGCGTATGCTGATGTACCACTAAATACCAATGCCGCAGCTACGGCTTGTGCACCTAATGTCATTTTGTTTTTTTGATGAGATTTTAGTTGAGAGTTCATGTTTTTTACTTTTATATTAATGTCTTAATTAGTGAGGATTTAGATATTAACGAACAAAAACACCAAACGCAAATGATAATCGATCTTATTTGCACTCGTGCTTGTGTTTATATTTAGGTGTATATAAGGCTGGATAAATTAGCCCTGAGTACAATTGAGCTCATTAAAACGTTATACGTTGAATAAACGTTACAAGGTAAATACTTAGAACAGTTAATTGGGCATATATTTGATATTACGTCACCCACCCTATTGATTACGTATTTCATATAGCAGGCTATAATCATTAACCGGTAGGCTGACTCACACAATAATCATCAACCATGCAAATGTTCGTCCTGTTCATTTATTGAAAAATAAATGATATCTTCGCCAAGTATTTCGTATGCTATATATTACTAACTAAATTGTTAACTAAATTGCTAATTAAATAGAATAAAAATAGCTTATTAAAATAGGCTTATATCCGAATGTTTTTTCGAGAATTTGGGTGTTCGCTAATCAACTCAGCTGATTTAAATTATCTGGCTATCAAAGGGACTTAATTTGAATATCAACAACGCAAAATCCGTATTACAAAACACATTTGGTTATACAGATTTTCGTCATCAACAAGCGAATATCATTAGTGAAATCATTAATGGTGGAGATGTATTTACCCTTATGCCAACCGGTGGCGGTAAATCACTGTGTTACCAAATTCCAGCTATTGTGTTGCAAGGTGTGGGTATTGTGGTGTCGCCCCTTATCGCTTTGATGAAAGATCAAGTGGACGCGTTAAAACTGCAAGGGGTAAAAGCTGAGTTTTTAAACTCTTCTCAAGACCATGATGAACAGCGCCGTGTTGAACAACTTATAACCTCAGGCAATGTTGATTTATTGTATGTGGCGCCGGAAAGACTATTAAGTGACTATTTTCTCTCCCTTCTTGACCGTATCAATATCGCGTTATTTGCTTTCGACGAAGCGCATTGTGTCTCACAGTGGGGTCATGATTTTAGACCTGAGTACCAAAAACTTTCTATCATAGGGCATAGATACCCGAATACACCCAAAATTGCCTTAACCGCAACAGCAGATCTTAAAACTCGAGATGAAATCATTCAAGTTTTGAACTTAACGGGTGCTAAAACGTTTGTACACAGCTTTGATAGACCCAATATTCAATACCGCATTAGTGAACAAAAAAATAGTAAAGAACAGTTATTGCAGTTTATTAATACCGAACACGAAAATGACGCAGGTATTGTGTATTGTTTGTCTCGAAAATCAGTAGAAACAACCGCTCAATGGTTATGTGAACAAGGAAAAACAGCCTTGCCTTATCACGCAGGCTTGGCTAATGAGGTTAAAGATAGTAACCAACAACGATTCCTTAGAGAAGACGGTATTATTATTGTTGCCACTATCGCTTTTGGTATGGGCATTGATAAGCCAGATGTTAGGTTTGTAGCACATTTAAACTTACCAAAAAGTATCGAAGCATACTACCAAGAAACCGGACGCGCGGGCCGAGACGGTATGCATGCCAACACATGGTTAGCGTATGGCATGCAAGATGTTATAAAACTAAAACAAATGGCAAGTCAAAGTGACGGTAATGAACAGTTTAAATTTATAACCCAGCGTAAAATAGACGCATTATTGGGTTACTGTGAAGTTAGTTCATGTCGCAGACAAGTGTTATTAAATTATTTCGGAGAATCATTAGCAGAGCCCTGCGGTAATTGTGATAACTGCTTAAACCCTCCAACCACTTGGGATGGTACCAGTGCCGCCCAGAAAGCGCTTTCAACGGTTTACAGAACAGGTCAAAGATTTGGTGTTGGTCATCAAATTGATGTACTAACTGGGAAAGTAACCCCAAAAATCACCAGCTTAAATCACCAACAACTCTCTACCTTTAATATTGGTAACGAGCTCAAAGCGATGGAATGGCAAACGGTGTTTAGACAACTCATTTCCATGGGTTATTTAGCCGTTGAAATGGATTATGGCGTGTTAAAATTAACCGAAAAAGCACGACCTTTATTAAAAGGCGAAAGTACTATTCAACTAAAAGTGCCAAAGTATAAACAGTCCAAACCAGCTCAAAATAAAAAACAAGCCATTAAAAATGAATTAACGACAGCAGAAATGTCGAGCTTTGAGAAACTTAAACAACAACGAACACTCTGGGCAAAAGAGCGAAACGTACCCGCATATGTTGTTTTTCATGACGCAACATTAATGGATATAGCTATAAAAAATCCAAAAACATCAAAGCAACTACTTGAGGTTAATGGCTTAGGCAAAACTAAAGTGGAGCTTTATGGTGAGAAAATTATTGCGCTATTAAACTGATGCTAAACTGTTGCTAAGCTAAATATGACTTAAATTAACACTGCTTATTAGTCACTTACCATCTTAACATTTCAGCAAGAGGTATTGTTTAGCTGATAACTATAAATTATAACCGTTCGTGCTAAGATGTTAAAAAATTGTTACTCTGTGATGTGCTCAACATAAAGGAAAATAATTCTAATGATCAATTCTCGACACCTCATAATGCAATACATACAAAAGGCTAAAGCCTTGAAATCAATATCCAACCTTCTGCTTAAAACATCAGCAATTTTTATTGTTTTTATTTTAATACCCGGTTGTGGTGGAGGCTCAGACGAAAGACCTTGTGCCCGCTCAGAAGATGCTTGCCTTATTATTGATCCACCTCCAGTTGAGATTTGGTGGGATGCGCCCATTACCGATTTTTCCGATCAACCCGACAGACCTAACATTACATTGCTTGGCGAAAAGACGGTCATACTTGCTCTTGGAGATAATTACATAGAATCTGGGGCGATGGCAGAAGACCAACAAGATGGAGATATAACGTCACAAGTTGAGATTAATAGCCAAGTTAATACCACTGCAGTGGGTGATTATTTAGTGAGGTACTCTGTAACTGACAGTGATGGAAATTTAGCTTTAGAAAAAACGCGCATTATTCGTGTTATTAGCAATACCTTAGAAAATTTTTCACGCCGCCCTATTGGCAGTACTATCGCAAACTTTAGCTACCTTGAACATTTACCTGTTGAGTATGGTCAAACAACGGTGCAAGCGCCATTAATTATCTATTTACATGGCGGTGGCGGGAACTTGGAGTTTACAAACACTAAAGATCCAACGTTAGCGCTTGAAGCCGTGATTGATAATTATGGCATACCAAAACTTATTGAAGATGGTGAATGGGATAATACTTTACCGTTTGTCGTGTTAGCTCCGCATTTAGGTGCGGTTCCAAGCGCGGGTTATAAAGAAAGACTAAACGCTTTTGTCGAGTATGCTATTCGTGCCTATGATATTGATAGCTCAAGGGTATATTTAACAGGCTATAGTCAAGGCGGCTTTCTAAGTGCCGCTTACGCAAAAGATTTTCCTGAAAAAATTGCCGCTATTGCCGCAGTATCACCCGCTTTTGCTGATAATGTAGATCCTACAATAAATAACTTTTGCGATATAGAACGTGTTCCTCTATGGATGTTTCATGCCACTAATGACGAAGTTATCCCTTTTAATAATTCAATCAAGGTTTACAATTCGATATTAAATAACTGCCAACCAGAAGTATTACCTAAACTATCTATTGTGGTTGATGCTGAGCATGCGATTCATCATGCTGTTTTTAATCTTGAAGCATTAGTAGGAGGCTTTTCTCAAGCGGTTTATGATAATAGATTTGATGATTATGATATGAGCATTTATCAGTGGTTGCTTACCCACAATGTGGAGAATAGATAAAAGCAAAGCCCCCAAAAATACATATGCTTAATAATGCAGGTAACTAATCCTTAATAAGTGGTTTTTGTAAAGACGAAAATCACTTATCGTCCTTGCTACAAATTTCAATGACTTTAGGTCGATAAAGAAAGCCAAGCACTCCCCCAAAAAGGTTCTTATACATGGCTTTTATTTCTGCTTTGCTGATATTACCTTCGAGTATCAGCATTTCAAGTCGCTCTTCAGGCTCTTTAATAAGATACCCTGAAGAACTAAAGCCATTATTTTCATAAAACGCTTTTCGCTTTACTCTCTGTGGCGCGTTTTCAAAGTGATCACCAAGCTCTTCAATATTAAGTACAATTCTGCTTTGAGAATACTCTTCTCTCATTGAATCTAATACTTTACTGCCATAGCCCTTTGAACGATGGGATGCATCGATCGCAAAAAAGTGAACAAATACAATATCTTTATACTGAGTTATATAGATTAAACCAATCCAAGTATCATTTTCATAAAGCACGCTAAAACCTGGTTTACCTTTTCTCATCATGTATCTAAGCATCCATGAAGGTACACGTCGAACGGTTGTGAAAGCTTCCTTATAGAGTTCGATGACATTTGAATAGTTAATGCCATATTTTGAAAGCGGACTGAATTTTATAGTCATATATTACTCATAACAACTAATGCTTGAATACTTGTATAGCTGAAGCTAGTGCAAGGTTAATGCAAAGCTAATGTCCAGCTACCACTATAAGTACGGTCATTAAACGTAGAAGAAGAACTCGACTCAACGGTTTTATTAATTCTAACCAAACGCGTGCCTTCAACTTTAAATTGAGAGGTTATTTCACTCTCAGCCGACATAGAGAAAAAGAGATATGCACTCCCTTTACCTGAATATGTTAAACGTGTTTCAACAGGAACACCTTGATCATTAATCAACACTTTATAGCTGCCTTTAAATTTATTAACATAACCACGGGTTTTTTTATCATCAATAAAGCTATCTAAAGGTAATTCAAAATCTAACACCCTAACTTGTTGATCAAAATACTCAATTTTGCTCTCTCCTCTTAACTTACCTTTTGAGATAGCATCTAAAATTTTCTGTGCCGATGAAAGTATGGGAATTAATGAAGAGGCCGATAATATCTCTGCACCATTTAATGCTGGCGTGTCGACTTCTTCATCAGCTAATTTTAGACGATTTTCTTCTGCTATTTGCACTAAAACATCTTTTGAATACCGGATATCTAAACCTTCCATGCTTTCAGAAAGTGTTGATTTAATCGCACCAGTCTTTAATTTTTTATCTTTCCCTTCACCTCTAGACTCAGAAAATGAAACTTTTAAAACACCAGATACCGGATGGCTTCCATCGAGTTTAACTAACGCTTGCTGCAAATCAGTTAAAATATCGGCCCAAACAGTTTGTGTAAATGAGAACGTAAGTGCTAGAAGCGCTAATTTCGAGGGTTGAAGAATATTCAATGTAATAAATTCCTTATTATTATTTTACTGGTCGGTTTATTAACTATTCGCTATTGATACCACTCTTTATACCTAAAAAAGCGTAAGTAGTTCAATATTAATTACTTCAACAAATGTTACTAGGTGTTTCTTTTTAATTAGTTTTTTGAAAAAATCAAACAAATTCTCTTGAAAAGTCAGTTTCACAAGATCAAAAAAGCCCACAAATAAGTGGGCTCCTAATCATTATAATATTTACATCATTTCAATAGCAATTGCCGTTGCTTCACCGCCACCAATACATAAAGACGCAAGGCCTTTACTTAAGCCACGGTTTTTCAAAGCATGAATTAACGTCACCATAATACGAGCGCCACTAGCGCCTAACGGGTGACCTAATGCACAAGCACCACCGTTAACATTTACTTTAGTAACGTCTAGGTCAAGTTCTTTAATACCTAACATAGTGACCATGGCAAAGGCTTCGTTGATTTCAAACAAATCAACATCTGTTGTTGTCCAGTTAGCTTTAGCTAATACTTTTTTCATCGCGCCAACCGGTGCTACGGTAAAATCTTCAGGCTTTTGAGCGTGCATTGCATGAGCAACAATTTTACATAGCGGTGTTAAACCACGTTTTTGTGCTTCTGATAGTTTCATCATCACTAATGCAGCTGCGCCATCTGAAATAGAGCTTGAGTTAGCGGCTGTAATGGTACCGTCTTTTTTAAATGCTGCGCGTAAGCTAGGAATTTTATCTGGGCGCGCATTGCCGGGTTGTTCATCAATTTCAAACACTGAATCACCACGACGAGATTTAATTGTTACTGGCGATATTTCATTAACGAATGCACCATCAGCAATGGCAGCGTTAGCACGTTCTAAAGAACGAATTGCATAAGCATCCATGTCTTCACGAGTAAATGCAGATTCATCTGCAGTAGCTTGCGCGAAACAACCCATGGCAATACCGTCGTAGGCATTTTCTAAACCGTCAGTCATCATATGGTCAAGCACTTGGCCATGGCCCATTTTGATACCCGAGCGACCACTAGGTAATAAGTGTGGTGCGTTAGTCATACTTTCCATGCCGCCAGCAATGGCAACATCAATAGAGCCAGCTAATAAAGCATCATGTGCTTGCATTGCCGCTTTCATGCCTGAACCACAAACCTTATTAATGGTGGTACATGCCGTTGAAAGATCTAAATTAGCTTCTAGTGCCGCTTGGCGCGCTGGTGCTTGTTTTAAGCCAGCAGGTAAAACACAACCCATGATCACTTCATCAACCTGATCATTAGATAATTTAGCTGCATCCATAGCGCCACGAATCGCAGTCGCTCCCAAAGTGGTAGCACTAACTGCTGATAAACCGCCCATAAAACCGCCCATAGGGGTACGTTTTGCAGCAACAATAACAATAGGATCTTGAGTAGACATAAGGCTCTCCGATAAGGTGTTGTTCGATAAAGTGTTAATTAAATCGAGAATAATTGCGCCACACTTTACCGCAAAACATAGTTTACGCCAACGTAAAGCTTATAGTCCTTTAGTGTTACCTTTTAACTTTGAACGCTAAATCGCCAAGCATTCTTTACAACTCGCATTTAAAACCCGCTTTTTATCATCAATAAACAAGGCATTATAATGGCCAAACACATACGCGTACTTTACGTTAACGTAAACTTATTGTAAGGTATCGCACAGAGAATAAATCCAATTAACGTTGAGTTATAAAAATGAGCGATATTACCCCTGTTACCTACTCTATTGGTGAGTTAGCGAGAGAGTTTGATATTACTACTCGTAGTATCCGTTTTTACGAAGATCAGGGCCTAATACTTCCGACTCGTAAAGGACAAACAAGAATATACAACCAAAGAGACAGAGTTCGACTAAAGTTAATCCTACGTGGTAAACGCTTAGGTTTTTCACTTGCCGAAACCGGTCGTTTGTTTGAGCTTTACGATGCCGATAAATCTAGCGCAACGCAATTAAAAACAATTATGGACTTAATTTCAAATAAAAAGAATGACTTAAATCAACAGTTAGAAGATATTCAAGCGGTGTTGATTGAACTAACCGGCTTAGAAACTAACTGTCAAAATGCACTTGCGTCAATTGATAAGTAACAAGCTAAAAACGAGTAACAACTGGCGCCAGCTACAATGCGTTAACACGATAAATAATTATTAAAGGTAATACTATGATTTCTACTTTCTCATCAATGAATTTTAACTTGGGTGAAACCGTTGACATGATCCGCGATACGGTAAACGCTTTTGCTCGTGACGAAATTGCGCCGCGTGCAGCACAAATAGATATTGATAATGAATTTCCTAACGACTTATGGCGCAAGTTTGGCGATTTAGGTTTATTAGGTATGACGGTTGATGAGCAATATGGTGGTTCTGGTTTAGGCTACTTAGAGCACATGGTTGCTATGCAAGAAATTTCACGTGCTTCTGCTTCTGTAGGTTTAAGTTACGGCGCTATGTCTAACCTATGTTTAAACCAATTAAACAAAAACGGTAGCCATGAGCAAAAAGAAAAGTACTTACCTAAACTTTGTACCGGTGAACATATTGGCGCACTTGCGATGTCTGAGCCTAATGCTGGTTCTGATGTGGTTAGCATGAAACTTTCGGCTAAAAAGCAAGGCGACAAATACATTCTAAATGGCAACAAAATGTGGATCACTAACGGTCCTGACGCCAATGTATTTATTATTTATGCAAAAACCGATACTAGCGCGGGTTCAAAAGGCATTACCGCCTTTATCGTTGAACGTGACTACCCAGGTTTTTCACGTCATCAAAAACTCGATAAATTAGGTATGCGTGGCTCAAATACTTGTGAATTAGTTTTCCAAGATTGTGAAGTACCTGCTGAAAACATTTTAGGTGAAGAAGGCAAAGGCGTGCGCGTATTAATGTCAGGCTTAGATTACGAGCGTTTGGTATTAACTGGCGGTCCTCTAGGTATTATGGATGCTTGTATGGACTTAGTTGTACCTTACATTCACGACAGAAAACAATTTGGCCAAGCCATAGGTGAATTTCAATTAATTCAAGGCAAAATTGCTGACATGTACACGCAAATGAATGCAGCAAAATCTTATGCTTATTTATGTGCTATGGCAGCCGATCGCGGTGAAACAACACGTAAAGATGCTGCAGGTGTCATCTTATACTCTGCTGAATTAGCAACAAAAATGGCACTAGATGCGATTCAATTACTTGGTGGTAACGGTTACATCAACGAGTTCCCTGCAGGTCGTTTATTACGTGATGCTAAGTTATATGAAATTGGCGCAGGTACATCAGAAATTCGCCGCATGTTAATTGGCCGTGAATTGTTCAACGAATCAGTTTAATTTAACTTTTTCTTATTGCCAATGAGCGCGACTTCTCGGTGCAAAATACTTACGCGGACAACTATGCGTAGTATTTTCCGAGAGCTCGCTTCATTGGCTTCGAGCAAAGTTAAATTTTTATACAAAAAGTCCTTCAGTGACTATTGCTATTGAACACTTATGACTAATAAAAAATCGCACTAAGTACTTAATTAGCTGCCTAATATAAGTAGAGAATTAAATACTAAACTAAGTGCTGAAGTTAAAATCAGTGAATCGACAACAATATTAATATGCTCTGACGAAGCAAAAGATTAACAGAACGCATTACACAGCGTTTAACAATAAAAAGGTTATACCGTGGCTAAGATAATATCGAAAATTAATCCCCGCAGCCCTGAATTCATCGAAAATGCTGCTCATATGCAAGTGCAAGTTGATGACTTAAAAATAAAGCTAGAGGCAATAAAACTCGGAGGCGGTGAACGTAGCCGCGAACGTCATTTATCGCGTGGAAAGCTTTTACCTAGAGATCGAGTTTACGCCCTACTCGACCCCGGCTCGGCCTTTCTTGAATTATCACAATTAGCCGCCTATCAAGTTTATGAAGATAACGTACCTGCTGCCGGTATTATCACAGGCATTGGCCGCGTTGGTGGCCAAGAATGTATTATTGTTGCCAACGACGCAACGGTAAAAGGTGGCACGTATTTCCCATTAACGGTTAAAAAGCATTTACGCGCGCAAACTATTGCACAAGAAAACAATTTACCTTGTATCTATCTGGTAGATTCAGGCGGTGCAAACTTACCTAACCAAGATGACGTTTTTCCTGATAAAGAGCATTTTGGACGTATCTTTTTCAATCAAGCCAATATGTCGGCGCAAAGCATTCCACAAATTGCCGTGGTTATGGGCTCTTGTACCGCAGGCGGTGCTTATGTGCCAGCCATGGCTGATGAGTCTATTATCGTTAAAGAACAAGGCACTATATTTTTAGCGGGTCCGCCATTAGTTAAAGCGGCAACCGGTGAAGTGGTAAGTGCTGAAGATTTAGGTGGTGCAGATGTTCATTGTCGTACCTCAGGTGTTGCCGACCACATGGCACAAAATGATCATCACGCCTTAGAAATTGCTCGCAGCGCTATCGGTAACTTAAACCGTGTTAAACCCGTGCAAATGGCGATTAAAGAAGTGGTTGAACCGGCTTATGCCACCGACGAAGTTTACGGTATCGTACCAAAAGATGCGCGTCAGCCATTTGATGTTCGTGAAATTATCGCCCGTGTTGTCGACGGTAGTGAATTCGACGAATTTAAAGCACTTTACGGTACAACCTTAGTTTGCGGGTTCGCTCATATCTACGGTTATCCTGTCGGTATTGTTGCTAACAATGGCATATTATTTGGTGAGTCAGCGCAAAAAGGTGCTCATTTTATCGAACTTTGTGCACAACGAAAAATTCCACTGGTGTTTTTGCAAAACATTACTGGCTTTATGGTAGGTCAGCAATATGAAGCTGGCGGTATCGCAAAACACGGCGCAAAAATGGTAACCGCTGTTGCCACCGCGCAAGTACCAAAATTTACTATTTTAATTGGTGGTAGTTTTGGAGCAGGTAATTACGGCATGTGTGGCCGTGCTTACGACCCACGTTTTCTATTTATGTGGCCAAATTCGCGTATATCAGTCATGGGTGGCGAGCAAGCCGCTGGCGTTTTAGCACAAGTTAAGCGCGATCAAAAAGAAAAGCTTGGCGAACAATGGAGCGCTGAAGAAGAAGCAAACTTCAAACAACCGATTATTGATGATTACGAACACCAAGGTCATCCATATTACGCGTCTGCCCGTTTATGGGATGACGGCGTAATCGACCCAGCAGATACTCGTCAAGTACTTGGTTTAGCTATTTCAGCATCATTAAACAAACCTATTAAAGAGACCAAGTTTGGTCTATTTAGAATGTAGGGGTATTTACATATGTTTTCACATACCGATATAAAAAGTTCTAGCGAATTAGTACTGTTCAGCGTTGACAGTCGTGGTGTTGCCACCGTGACCTTAAATAATGCCGATAAACATAATGCGTTTGACGACACTATTATTTACGCCCTAAACCAACTATTTAAAGCAATAGCACAATGTGATGATATTAATATCATGGTGCTAGCATCAACAGGTAAAAGCTTCTCTGCAGGCGCAGATTTAAGCTGGATGAAGCGCATGGCATCTTACTCTTATGAAGAGAACTTGTCAGACGCTAACGCCCTTGCGCAAATGCTAAAAAATCTAAATTTTCTCCCACAACCTACCATAGCTAAAGTACAAGGTGCTGCTTTTGGTGGTGCCGTTGGGCTAGCCAGTTGTTGCGATATTGTGCTCGCCAGTGACAAAGCTAGCTTTTGTTTGAGTGAAGTAAAACTAGGTTTAATTCCAGCAACTATCAGCCCTTATGTGGTTAATGCCATTGGCCAAAAAGCGAGCCGACGTTATTTTCAAACTGCTGAGCGATTTTTTGCTGATAAAGCCCAACAACTAGGTTTAGTTGATGAAATTTATCCGTTATCAGGATTAGATACTGCCGTTACTGCCATGGTAAATACCTTATTGGCTAACGGGCCATCAGCCGTGCGACAAGCAAAACAATTAGCACTCGATGTTGCTTACCAAGATATTGACGAAGCATTAATAAAAAATACCAGTGAGCGTATTGCTGCCATTCGCGTATCAGCAGAAGGTCAAGAAGGCCTTACGGCATTTTTTGAAAAGCGCCAGCCTACATGGCAATTCGCGCCAAACAACTTAGCAACATCAACAAATAAAGGCGAAGGATAATACTCATGTTTACTAAAATACTAATTGCCAACCGTGGTGAAATCGCCTGTCGTGTTATTAAAACTGCACGAAAAATGGGTATATTAACCGTTGCGGTTTATTCTGATGCTGATGCTGACTCACTGCACGTAAATATGGCTGATGAAGCTATTCACATCGGTGGTTCACCATCACGTGAAAGTTACTTATTATCTGAAAAAGTCATTGAAGCAGCTAAGCGCACAGGCGCACAAGCTATTCACCCAGGTTATGGTTTTCTCTCTGAAAACGCTGAATTTTGTCGTATGTGTGCTAAAGAAGGAATTACCTTTATTGGCCCTCCTGTAGCAGCCATTGAAGCGATGGGATCTAAGTCTGCGGCTAAAAACATCATGGAAAAAGCAAACGTACCCTTAGTACCTGGCTACCATGGTGACGACCAATCTGAAGCTGTGATCAAAAAAGCCGCTGACGATATGGGCTATCCGGTATTACTAAAAGCCACAGCAGGTGGTGGCGGTAAAGGTATGCGCCAAGTATGGAATGAAAGTGAGTTTTCTGAAGGCTTTGCTGCTGCTAAACGTGAAGCTAAATCATCATTTGGTGACGATACCATGTTGGTTGAAAAATACTTAACCCAGCCTCGTCATGTAGAAATACAAGTATTTTGTGATAATCATCAAAATGCCGTTTATTTGTTTGAACGTGATTGTTCAGTACAACGTCGTCATCAAAAAGTAATTGAAGAAGCCCCTGCCTTTAGCATGAGCGAAGAGCTACGTGCACAAATGGGTGAGTCTGCAATTAAGTCAGCTCAAGCCATTGGTTACCAAGGTGCGGGTACGGTTGAATTTTTACTAGATATTGACGGTTCATTTTACTTTATGGAAATGAACACCCGCTTACAAGTAGAACACCCTGTTACTGAATTAATTACCGGACAAGACCTAGTAGAATGGCAACTGCGCGTAGCGGCAGGCGAAGTATTACCTAAAGCTCAACACGAACTAAAAATTAACGGTCATGCTTTTGAAGCGCGTATTTATGCTGAAGACCCAAACAACGACTTTTTACCTGCAACCGGCACATTAGAGTTTTTACAACCCCCAGTAGAAAGTGAATTTGTTCGTGTAGATACGGGTGTTCGCCAAGGTGACGAAGTTAGCGTGTTTTACGATCCAATGATTGCTAAGTTAATTGTTTGGGACGAAAACCGTGAAAAAGCTTTGCAGCGCATGGCAAAAGCCTTATCTGAATACCGTATCAGTGGTGTTACTACCAATATTGATTTTCTCTACAACTTAGCAACGTCTGCTCCGTTTGTTAACGCCGAAATTGATACCGGTTTTATCGAGAAAAACCAAGCATTAATATTTCATGAAGATGAGCAAGCCCTTGCTGGCGAATTACCAATGGCAGCATTGTATTTAGTGTTATCGCAAGCACAACAAGCGCAAACAAAAGCGGCGAAAACTAACGACCCATTTTCCCCTTGGAACATGACCAATGCATGGCGCTTAAATGAAGCCAATATTCATCATATCGTATTGGCTCATAATGGCACCGAATACTCTATTGTTGTTGAGCAGAAACGCCAAGGCAGTTGTAGCTATTATTTAATTACCGTTGATGGCAAAACTGTTGATTGCCAAGGTCGTATAGAAAACGATACTTTGCATGTCAGTATTGACGGTTATCGCAGCCATGCAACCATTGCACAACATGCTAACCAAATTAGTCTTTATCTTCAAAATGGTGTGTTTAACTTCACGCATATATTGCCTGATTGTGGCGACAATAGTAGCGATGATAACCATGGCGGTTTAGTCGCTCCGATGAATGGCACTATGGTGTCGGTATTAATTAAAGCTGGCGACAGTGTTATTGCTGACCAACCATTAATGATCATGGAAGCGATGAAAATGGAACATACCATTCGTGCTCCAAGCAACGGTGTTATAGATGCTATTTATTATAACGATGGCGATATGGTTGACGGTGGCGCTGAATTAGTCGCCTTTACTGCTGAGGACGAATAATGAGCGCTGTATTTAAACCTACACAACAAAGTTCGTTACCAACGTCAGTAAAAATTGTCGAAGTTGGGCCACGTGATGGCCTGCAAAATGAAAAAGTGCAAATCAGCGCCGAAGATAAAATCGAATTAATTGAACAATTAGCCGATGCAGGTGTTAGCTACATTGAAAGTGGCAGTTTTGTCTCACCTAAATGGGTGCCACAAATGGCAACGTCTAGCGATGTTTTTAACGGCATTAATCGTAAAAAAGGTGTTACGTATGCGGCACTTACACCTAACATGAAAGGCTTTGAAGCCGCCATGGCTGTTAATGCTAATGAAGTGGCTATTTTTGGCGCAGCCTCTGAAGCCTTCAGTCAAAAAAACATTAATTGCTCAATCGACGAAAGCTTACAGCGCTTCGAACCTATTATGCTGGCCGCCAAGGCAGCTAATATTCCCGTTCGTGGTTATGTTTCTTGTGTAGTGGGCTGTCCTTACGATGGCGAAATAGCACCTGAGCAAGTTGCCAAAGTTGCCGAGAAGCTATACCAAATGGGTTGTTACGAAATTTCACTTGGCGACACTATTGGTGTTGGTACACCGGCCAGCGTAAGTGAAATGTTACGTGTGGTTAGTACTAAGGTACCGGTTGAAAAATTAGCCGTACACTTCCATGATACATACGGTCAAGCGTTAACCAATATTTACACCGCATTACAAGCGGGTGTAAAGGTAGTCGATAGTGCTATTGCAGGACTAGGTGGTTGCCCATATGCTAAAGGTGCATCAGGTAATGTTGCGACTGAAGACGTGTTGTACATGCTTAACGGCTTAGGCATAACAACCAATATTGATTTCGACAAATTGCTCAACGCGGGTTGGTTTATTAGCGACAAGTTAGGTAAAGCCCCCATATCGAAAGTTTCGGTGGCATATCGTGCTAAATAGCACGTTAATTTGTTTCTGCGCTAGATTGAGCACTTAAGTAAAACTAAAAGTAATTTTGCTAATTCATTTATGAAAATATTAGATGAGTTAGCCAACAAGAATAAAGACAACAATTTTTATTGAGGATCAAACAATGGCAGGATTTGACAAAGTAGTGTCAAGCTATGAAGAAGCAATGGAAGGTCTTGAAGACAATATGACCGTTATTGCAGGTGGCTTTGGTTTATGTGGTATTCCAGAAAACTTAATTAATGAAATTAAACGCAAAGGTACCAAAGGTTTAACCGTAGTATCTAATAATTGCGGCGTTGACGATTTTGGTCTTGGTATTTTACTTCCTGATCGTCAAATCAAAAAAATCATTGCCTCTTATGTCGGCGAAAATGCCGAATTTGAACGCCAAATGATGAATGGTGAACTCGACGTTGAATTAACACCACAAGGTACATTAGCAGAAAAAATGCGTGCTGGTGGTGCTGGTATTCCCGCTTTTTTCACTGCTACAGGTTACGGAACTCCGGTAGCTGAAGGCAAAGAAGAACGTGAATTTGACGGTAGACATTATATTTTAGAACCGGCAATTAAAGGTGACTTTGCGATTGTAAAAGCATGGAAAGCTGATCGTTATGGTAATTTAGTGTTTAGAAAAACTGCGCGTAACTTTAACCCGATGGCGGCAACAGCTGGCAAAATAACCGTGGTAGAAGTGGAAGAAATAGTTGAACCGGGCGAGTTAGACCCAGATCACATCCACACACCGGGTATTTATGTAAACCGCTTAATTTTGGGCACATTCGAAAAACGCATTGAACAGCGCACAATTCGCAGTTAGTAAGGAGTAATTTATGGCTTTATCAAGAGAGCAACTAGCACAGCGCGTTGCACAAGAACTACAAGATGGATACTACGTAAACTTAGGCATAGGTATTCCAACACTGGTTGCAAACTATGTTCCTGAAGGCATGGAAGTTATGCTGCAATCGGAAAATGGTTTACTTGGCATGGGACAATTCCCCACTGAAGACGAAATTGACGCTGACTTAATTAATGCGGGCAAACAAACAGTAACCATGGCAAAAGGCGCCTCTATTTTTGACTCAGCGGAGTCATTCGCCATGATCCGCGGCGGCCATGTCGATTTAACTGTTTTAGGCGCATTTGAAGTTGATGTAAACGGCAACATTGCTTCATATATGATCCCAGGCAAGTTAATTAAAGGCATGGGCGGCGCGATGGACCTTGTTGCCGGTGCTGATAATATTATAGTTACCATGACACACGCTTCAAAACACGGTGTTTCTAAATTATTGAGTAATTGTACCCTGCCGTTAACAGGTAAAGGTTGCATTAAAAAGGTGTTAACTGACCTTGCTTTTATAGAAATTAAAAATGGCAAGTTTTACTTATTAGAACGTGCACCTGGTGTATCAGTTGAAGAGATAATCTCATTAACTGACGGTGAACTTGTTGTTGAAGGTGAAGTACCTGAGATGCAATTGTAAAAAATAATACTTGTAACTAAATCAATAATATAACTAGGGGCATCAGCCCCTTTTTTATTCCCAAAGTTTTATTTCAAACGGCTATATTATCACTAGAAACCTTACTTTTTTTGTACAAAAAGTTACACTTAGGTTGCAATTGGTTAAGATTTTAGGGATACTAAAATTGACAAAGAAAAGGCAAAACACGCGAAAACGTGTTACGCAAAACCACCGGTCTAAGGATAAACATAACGTTTATCTATGACAGCGGAGTTACCGTGTTATTAGGTACATCCTGTGGTTTTTTCTTTTACTAACTCTAATTTATAATTATAAAGGTTATTAAAATGAAAAAATTATTACTAGTTACAACCATTACTGCTTTAACGATGACGTCTATTGTATCCGCCCCGAAAGCACAAGCTGCTAACGTAGCACAAAGTGTTTGTGAGTATGTTGCTGCTGACGACAAGAAACGTATGCGTTCATTCTTAAAGACGAATAAATTAAAAATTCGTAATATCTTCTCAGGTATTATGTGTAACGGTCAAAACTTGTTAGAATTCGCAGCTACTAAAGGTTCAGTTAAAACCGGCTCTTTGATGATTAGTAAATTACCAAAGAAAACGATTTCAGCTAACTTAGCGCTTATTCAAAATGGATCGCAACCATTAATCGACGCTGCAAACGAACGCGTTAGCAGTTAGATATTTATTTTCTTATAGGCGTTTAACTTATCGTAAGTTCTATGTTTTATTAGTTAATAATTCTGTGTCATTAAAAAGGTCAGCTTTAGCTGGCCTTTTTTTCACCTGAAAATCATCAAAAACTAATTTCAGCTAGTAACGCTAGCGAAAACTGACTAAAATCACGTCAATATTTTCTATTAATAAAAATCGGTTTCATGAATGAGCAATAAACGCAGCTATATAGACAGTAATAATGCCCTAGTATTAACCGGTGGTGGTGCTCGAGCAGCCTATCAAGTGGGTGTTTTATCTGCAATAGCGAAGTTTATGCCACGTACTCACGGAGTACCATTTCCAATTATTTGTGGTACTTCAGCAGGCGCTATAAACTCAACTGCACTGGCTTGCTATGCTTCATGTTTCCAATTAGCGGTAAAAAAATTAGAGTGGGTTTGGAATAACTTAGATCCATGCAGAATTTATCATACCGATCCTATGCGTGTATCTAGCCACATAATTGGTGGTTTTTTGGGTGGATTTCAAGCAGATTATGCCAATAAAAGTGCTCGCAGTTTATTAAACAACGCACCGCTAAGGCAACTACTAGAAACCGTTGTAGATTTTAGCCGAATCGATACAAACATTAGACGCCGTTACCTTTCTGCTGTATCGGTTACTGCATCAAGTTACTCAAGCGGCGACTCTATTAGTTTTTTTCAATCAGAAGACTCTATTTCACCGTGGTTTAGATCTAAGCGACGTGGTGAGCCAACACAATTAAACAGCCAACACTTAATGGCATCTGCTGCCATTCCGCTTGTGTTTCCGTCTGAAAAAGTAAAAAATCATCATTTGGGTGATGGTTCAGTGCATCAACTATCCCCCTTAAGCCCTGCTATTCATTTAGGTGCTGATAAAATATTTATTGTGGGTGTAGAACAACCCAAAGAGCCTATACACGCACAAGAGAATAACCCTCATCCGCCAACAACAGCTTCAATTGCAGGCCATTTACTCGATTCTGTTTTCTCAGATACTTTGCAAAGTGATATAGAACGTATGGAACGAGTTAACCATACATTGTCTTTAATACCCGACGAAACTAAAAGAAATACCTCAGGTTTAAAGACCATTGAATCTTATGTTATAAATCCTAGCCATAACTTTAACAGTATTGCCGTTAAGCATTACGATAAACTACCTATGTCGATTCGGTTATTATTGCGCGGAATTGGCATAAGCAATGATGCAGAATCAAGTTTGCTTAGCTATTTATTATTTGAGAAAACCTACTGTAAAGAATTAATAAAACTTGGTTTTAACGATGCGCTCGAACAAGAAACTAAAATACGTCAATTCCTTAACATCTAATAAAGCTAGTCGATGTAGTTCCTTTTAGTATTAGTTCGATTTTCGACTGCACCTCTCTAACCTATAATATGCTGTTGACGTCACTCGCCTTAATCTCTGCAAAGTTAAAAAGAGAACGAAGCTAAACGTTAACGATTAAAGTGAGTTAACGTTTATGTAGATTGCTAATGCCCTTCTTGCACAAAACGTTCTGCGCGTTCTACTCGACGGGGCTTACCTCGAACAATCAAGGTGTCTTGTGCTAAAAGTATTGTATCTAAATCTGGCTCTTCACTTTCAATATTGTTTCTTCTAAGCGCTATAACAAACACGCGACTTTCATCTAATTTTAATGACCGAATAGATTTACCAGTAGCAAACGAGTCGTCGACCAAAATTATCGCATGAGCAAACTCGATACGATCAATCGCATCTGGGCTCATATCGGTATGTTCACCTTGAAAGAAGCCATGTAAATGGTTGTAATGATTCTTACGCTCTTTTTGCACACGGCGAACAATTCTAGAAAAAGGTACGCCAGATAATGACAATACTTGTGAAACTAACATTAAGCTGCCTTCTAAGCTCTCTGGTACCACTTCGTTTGCACCTGCAGCATGTAACTCGTCTAATTGATCATCATTTCGAGTTCGAACTAAAATAGGCACATCTGGCGCTAAAGCGCGTACTTTTTGAATGACATCGAGCGATTGTTTGTCTTCACCAAAAGCAATAACAACAAGCTTAGCTTTTGATAGTTTTGCCGCATGTAATAACTCAGCCTGACGTGATGAACCAAAAAGTACATTTTCGCCAGCCTCTCGTGCTTTTGTTGTTCTTAATGGGTCGATATCAATGGCAACAAAATCAATAGACTCTTGCTTTAAAAATCGACTAACCGTTTGTCCAATTCGGCCAAAACCACAAATAATAACGTGATCATGTAATGAAGTATTTTGAGGTAACTCTTCTAATGCTTGCGTATCTAGCTGCTTTTCTTTGCTAAGCCAAAGTGCCCAAGTTCTTGCATGGTTTATCATGTATGGCGTAATTGCCATACTCAACACTCCCGTACCTAATAGAATTGATGCGGTTGTATCTGGTAATACTTCTACCTGACTCGCTAAGGCAATTAACACAAAACCAAATTCGCCCATTTGCGCCAACATAATACCGGCAGCCCAAGCATCTTTTGATGACTCTCCAGCCCGCTTTGCTAGTAAAACAACCACCAATATTTTTACTGCCATAAAGCAAATTAATAGCGAAATAATAATCAAAGGTGAAGAAAAAACCACACCAACGTTGAGCTTCATACCAACAGTCACAAAAAACAAACCAAGCAGTATATCGCGATATGGCCTAATATCGGCTTCAAGCTGATGTTTATATTGGCTTTCACCAAGCATCATCCCGGCTAAAAATGCACCCAAGGCCATAGAAAGTCCAAACCATTGCGTTAATGCAGAAGCGACTAAGGTTACCAGTAGTGTTGTTAGTACAAATAATTCATCGGTTCTAACTTGCGCCACTAAGTTGAATAGTCTTGGCAGTAACCATTTACCAGCAAATAATAACAATGAAACGACGAAAACGCCTTTAACCAAAGCAAAAAGTAACGCCATGATAAAAGAAGAGTCACCACCTTGGGCTAATAATGGAATAACAATTAACAAAGGCACAACGGCAACATCTTGAAACAGCAAAACAGCGACTGATAATTGCCCTGACTTTTTCTTCATACCGCCACTTTCACTTAATTGGCGTATAACAATGGCCGTTGAAGATAAGGCTAAAATGCCACCTATGGTTATGGCGGCAGCAAAGCTTTGACCGAAAAACATAGCGACTAACATAAAGAGCACAAGGGAAATAATAACTTGTAAGCTCCCCACGGTAACTACTAAATGCCGCATGGCCAGTAATTTTGGTAATGAGAATTCAAGCCCGAGAGTAAATAACAGAAATACGATACCAAGCTCTGCAAAATGTTCGTAATCTACATGTTCTTGAGCTAAGGCTAGGCCATGTTCACCGACCAAAACCCCAGCCACTAAGTAAGCTAATATGGCAGGCAATTGCAAGCGACGAAATAGCCAGACTATAAGTACAGCACTAGATAATATGGCGAGTAATTCAAGGTGGCTTGTCACATGTATTCCTTACAGAGCGATGAACAGATAATGGTGAATTTTTACTGGTTGATGAATGATTACAGTTATATCAGTGTAGCCTTCTAGAGACCCTTTTGTCTAAATTATTTATATTTAGGTTAGGAAAAAGCGCATAAAAACGACGACTTAACTTACAGTCCCCCAATATACTCCATTATTTTAAGCTTGCGGTATAGCGTGTTTATTAGAGGTAATTAATTAAGCTCGCAAGTAATATTAACAACATTTATATATTAGGTATGATTATTGCTTTAGTTAACGCAGAAAGTTTAAACGTCAAAATTAGCTGGGAAAAACTATGCGAACAGTCAATGTTGTTAATCACCCTAACTCAAAATTTAATGCCTTCACGTTATTTCAACACAGTGAACAACAAAGCCAACGTAATTTGGCCTTGCTTGAGCAGTTACAAACTACATTAGATGTTAAGCAGCTGATCAACATTTTTGCGATAGAAGTAGCTAAGTATCTTGATTTTAGTGGCCTGTATTTCAAGCATGCCGATATAAGTGCGACCGCTAGAGGCAGCAGGCAAGCAAAATCTGAGCGCCAATTTGAGTTAAAACTTAATGGTCAGTTTTTTGGCATTATCACCTACGCGGTTAATATGCCGATTAGTATTGCCAACTTTAAAGTGTTAACTGAGTTACATGACTTATTGATTAACCCGTTAAATAATACCGTTCAGTATCATCAAGCTATGCAGTTGGCGATGCAAGACAGCTTAACGCAATTAGGAAACCGACGTAGTTTTGACGAACAAATTAAACGTACCATGGCACAAGCCTGTCGTCGACATACACGTGCAGGGTTAATTTTGAGTGATCTCAACAAGTTTAAAGCAATTAATGATAACTATGGTCACGATATAGGCGACAATGTATTAATACAGTTTGCTGAGGCATTACGTCAAAGTGTTCGTGATACTGACTCTGTTTTCCGCTTTGGTGGTGATGAGTTTGCAATCATAGTAGCAGATGCAACTGAACAGTCACTTGCTGTTATAGAGCAGAGAATTTATCATGCCATATCGCGTGATGCTTTGTTAGCAAAGTACAATGTTACCAGTAGTTTAGGATTAGCTTTCATGAATAGAGCTGATAATGCGACAAGCTTTTTTAAACGAGCAGATAATGCTCTATATTCACAAAAAAGGGCTATTCCACAAAAGTTAAGTATTGTTTCTCAAAGTTGATAACGTTGAGGTAAGCTAATCAAATGAGTTAAATAGCAGCACAATGAAGCAGCTCTTTAACAAAACGCCATTAATACCCAGATAGTTATCAATTTACCTCTGACTTTACTTAAACATGACAAAGCACTGAGTGTTAACTGAACTCTCGTAACGCTTGTGATTTTTCACTCGGCGTAGCACCTACATACAAGCGGCAAAATCTTACCGCCTTTGCAAAGTATTGTAGACCAATTTTTGCCAGTACTCGGCGAAGATAATCAGCGTCTAAATTAAAATTAAGACTATAGTGCTCAATAGCTTGGTCAATATTGGGGTAACTGACCCCGTCAAAGCAAAATTCTCTGTCAACGTCTTCGTTAATTAATTCAACACCATTAAGCACTAGCGGCCAACCTCGAAAATTAACTCTATCTTTTGCTACTTGATACATAAACCAAGCACTCTTTTGAAAACCAGCAAAACTGCCACTTTCAAAGCCAGAATTAGCTAAAGACTCTTCTGTCCAGTTAAGGCCTATTGCTAGGTCTTTGCGATATTTTTTAATCAAATATACTTTAACGCTTTGTTCAACTTGCCAAATTGAACGAACTTCGGCTTTGTTTGCTGCACGTGAACATTCTAAACAACTGGGTATAGTTAGTACTGCGTGCGGACAATCGAAAACCAAATGGGCTGAATGTGGGAAGGTAAAAGAGTGCCCTGCTGGCTCTGAACAGAACCAACAGTGGTGTCGAAAATTAAAAGGGACGTCGATATAAGTATCATCAAACATAAGTAACTTCAGCGTGTATATTAGATTAACTGACTATTTACGTTTTTTGTTAACTGTTTTACTTACCGGTTTATTTTTCTTGTTTGCTTTTGCTCTGCGTTGGGCTGCAGGTGTTGCATCAGCTTTTTTGCGCGCAATTAATTGATTTTTCTCTTGCGTGGCTTTATAACGACTTTTCTTTAAAGGCGCATCATCTTTAGCATCATAGTGTGCAGGTAAAGGTCTGTCTAACTCATAACCAGGGACCACTATACGCTCGAATTTACGCTCAATTAACGCTTCAATATTATCAAGAAATTGCTCATCTTTAGGACTTACTAACGATATAGCCGTACCTGACTTACCTGCTCGACCTGTGCGACCAATACGGTGAACATAATCTTCTGGTAGGAAAGGTAAATGGAAGTTAACCACATAAGGTAAGTTCGCAATATCGAGCCCGCGAGCAGCAACATCAGTGGCGACTAATACACGAACACTGCCATCAACAAATTGCTCAAGGGCTTTATTACGGGCGCCTTGAGTTTTATCGCCATGACATAAAGCGGTTTTTATCCCGTCGAGCTTTAATTCTGCCGCTAAAATGTTAGCGCTTTCTTTAGTACCAGCAAATACTAACACTTGCTGCCAGTTGTTAACGCCAATAAGTTCAGACAATAGTTCAGCTTTTCGGGTTTCAGAAACCCAATATACTGACTGCTTTACTTTGCCTGAAGTAGAGTTTTGACGCGCAACTTCAATAGTTTTTGGTGTTTTAAGTACTTTTTTTGCTAATGTTTTAACTTTATTCGAAAACGTAGCAGAAAACATTAAGGTTTGATGCTTGGCTTTGATCATTGCCACAATGCGTTCAATATCGTTATAAAAGCCCATATCTAACATACGATCGGCTTCATCTAATACCAAGTACTGCACTTGCGATAAATCCAAGTTGCGTTGTTCAAGGTGTTCAATTAAACGACCAGGTGTTGCAACTAATACATCAACGCCACTTTTAAGCATTTTAGTTTGAGGAGGCATATTTACACCACCGAAAATAGCACCTGAACGTAACGGCAAAAATTCGCTGTAGGCTTTAACATTTTTTTCAACTTGTGCTGCTAGCTCACGAGTTGGCGTTAAAATAAGGGCCTTAATCGTGGTGGTAGTGTCAAAGCCATCTGCGTTTGGCTTAACTTTATTTGCTAAACTATCAAGAATCGGCAAAGTAAAAGCGGCTGTTTTACCAGTACCTGTTTGAGCACTTGCTAAAACATCAACACCGGTACGAATAACAGGAATAGCTATTTGTTGAATCGGGGTTAAATTTTTATACCCGCAGGCTTTTACCGCTTTAAGTAAGTTAGCCGATAAACCTATTGAATCCACACTCATTACATCACCATTTCTGTATTATCGTAAACAACGCGCATAACTAAAAGTATTGCGCCAAAATATTAAGGCGCGCATTATAGCAGCTTTGGTAACAGTTGCTTGTATTAAATATTAAGCGTGTTAATCCTACTTTTTAAGCCAGATGCCTTTGGTTAAATTTAAGCGCTTTTCTTCAGCTTCATCAGCTTCATATGTTGGTAACAAGCCTTTGTCTTGTTGGCTATGGTAGTCTTTAGTTATTTTAACCACCACTTTAGAAAGCATAAACAACGCCGTGACATTAAATATGGTCATTAAGCCGGTAGATAAATCGGCTAAAGCGATAACTTCAGGTAACGTAGCTACGGAGCCAAACACTAACATCAGTAAAAAACCAATACGTAAAAACCAACGACCGATGACGTTATCCATATTCAAATATTTTAAATTATTATCAGCATAGGCAAAATTTGCCACGATAGAGGTAAAAGCAAACAACAAAATAGCAAGAGTAATAAAGTCACTGCCCCAAGAGCCCACTTGATAAGCAAGTGCTTGTTGAGTTAATTGAATACCTTGTGCTTCACCACCGGTATCTTTAAATAGTAAGATCAAAATTGCCGTACAAGAACAGATAACAATGGTATCAAAAAACACCGCTAACATCTGAATATAGCCTTGTGAAACCGGATGTGGAGGATAAGGTTCAGCTGCCGCCGCGGCATTAGGTGCACTACCCATACCCGCTTCATTAGAATACAAACCTCGCTTAACACCTTGCACGATTGCAGCCCCCACAAGACCACTACCTGCTTCTTTTAATCCTAAAGCAGAAGCAAAAATATCGCTAATGACCATAGGAACTCTTTCAATGTTTATCCAAATAACCGCAAAACACACCAGTAAATAAAGCAAGCCCATAAAAGGCACTGTGAGTTCAGCAAAGCGGGCAATATTTTTTAATCCGCCGAATATAATAAAACCGGCAAGAATAGTAATTACTATCCCCGTATAAAGTGGGTTAAAACCATATGAACCATTAAAAGCACTGGTAATAGAGTTTGCTTGTACTGCACTAAAGACAAAGCCATAACCAAAAAACAAACACAGCGAAAAAGTTATCGCTAATTTTCTATTTTTTAAGCCTTTACTCATATAATAAGCGGGACCGCCACGGAAGTTGCCCTTGCTATCACGTTCTTTATAGAGCTGACCTAAAGTGCTTTCAGCGAATGCCGTTGCCATGCCAACTAAGGCAATTAACCACATCCAAAAAACTGCGCCAGCACCGCCTAATGAAATAGCGACTGCCACTCCCATTAAATTACCGGTACCTACACGTGCCGCTAAAGAAGTACAAAGTGCTTGGAAAGAAGAAATGCCTTGGCTTGAGCTTTTACGACTGGTTTTTAAAATGGTAAACATATGAAAAAAACGGGTGATTTGTAAACCTTTCAATCGAAAGGTAAACCAGATCCCACAGGCACTCAGTAAGTAAATTAAAATACTACCCCACAAGTAACCGTTAATAGTTCCGACCCACAATTCAATGATGCTGGGTTCAATTATACTGGCTTCTACCACGTTACTCTCCGAAGGGTTAAATGCTAATAATTCTTATCTTCAGTACTTTAACAAAATTATTTACCTTATATGTAATTTTTATCCGAATTAGCGAAGAAATAGAGAAGAAATAGCGAATAAAATCAATAGCAATGCGTGATGAGTAATGCTTATTAAACGAAGCCAAGCAGTTAAATGTTGGAATTAAAAAAGCCGACAACAAGTGTCGGCTATTTAATATGCAATTTCAGCTATCTAACTTGGCATTAAGCCAGCAAGTTATAATGCTTTAAAGATCTCTTCAACAGAGTCTTTAGCATCACCGAACAACATTTGTGTATTGTCTTTAAAGAATAATGGATTTTGCACTCCAGCATAACCCGTATTCATTGAGCGTTTAAATACAACCACGTTTTTCGCATGCCATACTTCTAATACAGGCATACCTGCTATAGGGCTGGTAGGATCTTCAGCTGCGGCTGGGTTAACTGTATCGTTCGCCCCAATAACTAACACAACATCAGTTTTAGGAAAGTCATCGTTAATTTCTTCCATGCCCAATACTATATCGTAAGGCACTTTTGCTTCAGCTAGCAGTACGTTCATATGGCCAGGTAAGCGCCCTGCTACTGGATGAATAGCAAAGCGAACCTCAATGCCTTTATCTTTCAGTGCTTGAGTCAATTTATATACAGGATACTGCGCTTGCGCTACAGCCATACCGTAACCTGGAGTAATAATAACTGACTTTGCGCCGTTTAACATATCAGCTACGGATTCTGCATTAATTTCAACATGGTCGCCGTAATCAGTGTCGGTGTCGATAACAACATTGGTACCAAATCCGCCGGCAATAACACTGATAAAAGAACGGTTCATCGCTTTACACATAATGTAAGAAAGAATTGCCCCTGAAGAACCAACTAATGCGCCAGTAACAATCAACAAATCATTATTTAGCATGAAACCAGCAGCGGCAGCGGCCCAACCTGAATAAGAGTTAAGCATTGAAACAACCACGGGCATATCTGCACCACCAATTGATGCAACTAAATGCCAACCAAACACTAAAGCAATTAAGGCCATAAAATATAATGTGCTATCACCACCACCTTGCTCAACAAAACTGATTAAGAGCATAAAAGATAACAAGACAGCAGCAAAATTCAATTTATGACGATGAGGCAACATTAATGCAGCTGAGTTAATAACACCGCGCAATTTACCAAACGCAACAATTGAACCAGTAAAGGTTACAGCGCCAATAAACACACCTAGAAAAACTTCAACTAAATGAATGTTAACAGCCATTAGTTGGCTCTCGGTGAACGTAGCAGTTAATGAATGATCCATTTCAAAGTAGCTGTTAAAGCCAACCATTACTGCAGCTAAACCCACAAAACTATGCAAAATAGCGACAAGTTCTGGCATTTGAGTCATTTCAACTTGTTTAGCGAGCTTCAAGCCGATAATGGCACCCACCACCATAGTGACTAAAATAATCCAAACGTTGTCAACACGAGGATCAGCAATGGTGGCAATAAGTGCGATAGCCATACCGACAATGCCATACCAATTGCCTGTTTCAGCGGTTTGCTGCTTACTTAGTCCAGCTAAACTAAAAATAAATAATAACGCGGCAACAATATACGCTGCACTGATAAAACCTTGAGAAAATTCCATTACAGTGTCCCTTATTTTCTAAACATTTTTAACATACGTTTAGTGACAACAAAGCCACCAACAATGTTGATAGTGGCAATAAGTATTGCGACACCGGCGAGCAATTGAATTAACGGGCTACTATTACCCACTTGTAAAATTGCGCCAACGATAATAATGCCCGAAATGGCATTGGTTACACTCATCAATGGTGTATGCAGCGAATGACTAACATTCCACACCACGTTGTAACCAATAACACAGGCTAAAACAAACACGGTAAAATGCGACAGAAAATCAGCAGGGGCAACACTAGCAACCCAGCCAAACAGTAATGCGCCAGCTGCCATCATGCCGTATTTTTTAGTGGGACTCATGGGTTTTTCAACTTTCACTTCAGCAGCTTTAACTGGTGCTACTTTAGGTTTAGCTGGAGCCGCACTGACCTGAATTGGCGGTGGTGGGAAGGTAATTTCGTTTTGATTAACCACAGTCATGTTACGAATAACGACATCGTCAAAATCAATATTAAGCGTACCGTCTTTTTCTTTACACAACAGTTTTGTCAAACTGACTAAGTTATTGGCATAGAGTTGTGACGACTGGTTAGGTAAGCGAGATACTAAATCGGTGTAACCTATTATTTTTACGCCATTGGCATTAACCACTTTACCCGCTTCAGTTAATTCACAGTTGCCACCACCCGCAGCGGCTAAATCTACAATAATACTACCGGTTTTCATCGATTCAACCATTGCCGCTGTAATAAGCTTAGGGGCAGGTTTACCGGGGATCATCGCGGTGGTAATAATAATATCAACATCTTTTGCTTGTGCTGCAAACAATGCCATTTCAGCATCGATAAAGGCTTTGCTCATTTCTTTTGCATAACCATCACCTGAGCCCGTATCTTCTGGTTCTTCGTAGTCAAGCTCTAGAAACTCAGCGCCCATACTTTCTATTTGCTCTTTTACTTCAGGGCGAGTATCAAACGCACGAACAATCGCCCCTAAACTACTCGCTGTACCTATGGCTGCTAAACCCGCAACACCAGCACCAATAATCATCACTTTTGCTGGTGGCATTTTACCTGCGGCGGTTATTTGTCCTGTTAAAAATCGTCCAAAATGATGAGTTGCTTCAATAACGGCACGATAACCGGCAATGTTAGCCATTGAACTTAATGCATCCATTGATTGGCTGCGGGTCATTCTTGGCACCATTTCCATCGCTAACGAGGTAATTGACTTTTCTTTAAGCGCATTCAAAATATCTTCATTTTGAGCTGGCGCAATAAAACCAATTAAATATGCACCGTCCTTCATGGTCGCTATTTCTTCAATAGTAGGAGGATTTACTTTAAATATTATATCGGATTGCCAAACAGTTTTTTTAGTCGCTACACTTGCACCTGCGTCAATAAACTCTTGATCTGTAAAGCTTGCTTTTGTGCCACAACCTTTTTGTATTTGCACTTCAAAGCCAAGCTTGAGCAATGAAACTACCGCGGTTGGCGCGCTAGCGACTCGGTTCTCACCTGATAATGCTTCTTTGGGTATACCAATAATCATAAATCACCTTTGTTTCATCTAAACCCCTGCTAAGTAACCCAATATTTAACTAACTTGTGTTGAGCTACTTGTGAGAATTTGATTCGATTGAACGTTAAAAATTATTATTATTACTAACTAGATTAATGTTTTACCATTAATTGTTTAATTTTCATACATCAAGCTTGTTTATTTTCAGTATATGTTAGCGTTTATAGTTTTATCAGGCATAGCCCTAAGGTCTAGTTTGCTCTGAGATATAAATAGATTAATATGAAGAGACAAATTTAATGTAAGGAACAATAGATGATTTATCGTTTAGCTGATTTAGTCCCCAACGTAAATGAAAGTAACTTTATTGCCCCCAATGCCACACTTATCGCAGACGTTACTTTAGGTGAGCACACCAGTATTTGGTTTAATGTGGTCATTCGCGCCGATGTCGCCAGTATTAACATTGGTGAGCATACTAATATTCAAGACGGTTCCATTTTGCATGTTGATGCTCAATATCCAATGACGATTGGAAATAAGGTCACCGTAGGCCATAAAGTTATGCTACATGGCTGCACTA
>NZ_JACGWF010000036.1:0-39275 GCF_014077595.1 Colwellia sp. 6M3
TTTTTCATTCTAACCATCAAAAATGAGTAAAAACAAATCGACTTAAAACAGATATATATATCCGTTTATCCTATTTACTGTTAAGGAGTTTCACATGAAGTGTTCATTAATGAGTTTGGCTTTTCTACTGGGTATTGCTACTTTCAGCAGTGCGCAGGCGCAACAACCCGTCGCCATTTCAGCTCAGCTTGAGCAAAAGGTAATAGAATGGCGTCGTGATTTACATCAACATCCCGAACTAAGTAATCGCGAATTTCGCACCGCTAAAGTTATAGCTAAACATCTGAAAGACTTAGGTTTAGAAGTGCAAACCGGCATTGCACACACTGGCGTTGTCGGCGTACTAGTAGGTGGCAAACCTGGCCCTACAATAGCAATGCGTGCCGATATGGACGCGCTACCTGTTATAGAACAAACTGACCTGCCATTTAAATCCACTGCGAAAGCAGAATATAGAGGCAAAGAGGTGGGTGTAATGCATGCTTGCGGTCATGACTTACACATGGCAATGCTAATGGGAGCAGCAGAAAAGCTCACATCAATGAAAGATGAGGTTGCAGGTACTATCGTATTTATTTTCCAGCCTGCCGAAGAAGGCGCACCCAATGATGAAGAAGGCGGCGCTGAACTTATGCTAAAAGAAGGTTTATTTACTAAGCATAAACCAGAAGTTGTATTTGGTATACACGTTTGGTCTGCTGGAAATACCGGTCACATTGGTTATCGCGAAGGGCCGCTTATGGCCTCCTCAGATCGTTTTGAAATTACCGTAAAAGGTCGCCAAACTCATGGTTCTCGTCCATGGGGTGGTGTTGACCCTATCGTTGCAGCAGGACAAATCATTGGTAGCACACAAACAATTGTCAGCCGCCAGGTCAATATCACTAAAGCACCCGCTGTTATTAGCTTTGGTATTATAGAAGGTGGCGTACGTAATAATATTATTCCAGATGAAGTTTATCTTGAAGGAACTATTCGTAATTTTGATATGGGCAATCGTGCACAAATATTTAAAAACTTAAAGACCACGGCTGAAATGACGGCTAAAGCAACCGGCGCTGAAGCACATGTGCACATTGACGAAGGGTACCCTGTTACCATTAATGATATAGAGCTGACACGAAACATGCTGCCCACTATTGAACGCGTTGCAGGTAAAGACAAAGTCCATGTTAACGACTTAGTTACTGGCGCAGAAGACTTCTCATTTTTCGCTCTTGAAGTGCCAGGGCTCTTTGTATTTTTGGGCGTAACACCAGAAGGTGAAAATGCGGTAAGTGCTCCAAGCAATCATTCACCGTTTTTCTATGCAGACGAAAAATCATTAAAAACGGGTACTGAGCTTTATGTCAATTGGGTATTAGATTATAACAAGCTGTAATCCTGTCCGTAATTGCTCTTAACCTCTCCCCTTCAAATAAATAGTAAGTGCATGATTAAATAAACATTTACTATTTATTTTTTTCTTTATATTTAACTTGTATAAACTCCTAGGTTCACGTTTTTGAACAATAATTTTAGATAATCTCCCTCCCTGTTGAGACTATCGTTAATTTCAGCTTTATAAGCGCAAATTTCATAACTGAGTGAGCGTTAAGTAGCTCAGGTAGCAAGAGTCTATTACCTGCACCATAGACAAGTTTTATTATTTAAAGTGTAAGTACCTACTCAGTATTCTAAACTGGAAAATCTCCAATTTATGCACTACGTTTTAAACAGCCAGATTATTGGGCTCTCTCCTGTGAATTGGCTAACCTCAACTATTTTAACTAACTGCGTGCCTTATTGAACAAACATACTGGTATGGCTCACAAGAGGATAATCACATGCTAAGACGGAAATTTTTGGCTGGTTTAGGCATCAGTGTTGGTGCAAGTTTATTAGCTTCAAAACAACTACTGGCAGAAACCCAATTGTCGGTCAATAAAAGCAATACTATCGCACCAGCAGATTGGACAGCATTACGTGACTTGTTTCCATTAACCAAAAAATACATTCAGTTATCTACATTTTTATTAACGTCCCACCCTAAACCTGTTTCCGATGCTATAGAAATGCACAGACGTGGTTTAGATGAAAATCCTGCTGATTATTGGCACCATCGATTTGAAACAATTGATAATGATATTGCTGAAGTAGCAGCACAATATATGGGAGGTAAAGCTAAAAATATAGCGTTAACGGACAGCACGACCATGGGGCTTGCCTTGATTTACAGTGGTTTAAAATTGGCACCAGGCACAGAAATTTTACAAACAGTCCATGATCACTACTCAACAGATATGTCATTAGCCTACCGAGCAAGGCGTACTGGTGCGAAAGTCCGTCGGATAGCACTTTACGAAAACCCATCAACCGTTAGCATAGCCGATGTCATTAAACGATTAAGAGAAGGAATTAACAAGAATACGCGTGTGGTTGCAGCGACATGGGTGCATTCGTCAACCGGTGTAAAGCTGCCTATTAGAGCAATGGCAAATGCTATTAATTTAATTAACCAAGATCGAAGCAAAGATCAACAAATACTATTTTGTGTCGACGGAGTCCACGGTTTTGGCATTGAAAATGAAGATATTGCCACTTTAGGATGCGATTTTTTTGTCGCTGGCACACACAAATGGCTGTTCGGACCACGTGGTACCGGGGTTATTTGGGGAAACGATCGTGCTTGGGCAAACACTGAGCCGGTTATTCCTAGTTTTAGTGCCTCATATGATGTGTGGTTAGGTAATAGTGTTCAAGAGCAAGTCCCTATGGGTGAGCATATGTCACCAGGTGGCTTTCACTCTTTTGAACACCGTTGGGCCCTACCAGAGGCTTTTAAGCTCCATATGCAGCTGGGCAAAGCTAATGTGCAACAACGCATTCACCAATTGAATACACAAACAAAAGAAGGCTTGGCAAAAATGCGCCATGTAACGCTGTACACCCCGCAATCCAGTGAACTTTCTTCAGGTTTAGTATGCTTCGACGTTGCAGGTATGAGCGCGGGTAATGTAGTGAAGAAATTACACAGCAAAGGAATTATTATGAGTAGCACGCCTTATAGGAATAGCTACGCGCGATTTGCTCCGTCACTAATAAATAATGAACAGGAAATTGAAAAGGCATTAAGCGAAATACGCGCATTAGCTTAAGCACTGAGAGTTGCTTGATTTTGTTAACTAAAAACCCTAAAAGAAGCTATTTTTATTTAAAAAACATGACGTAGGTAGGGTGTAATTAACTGTTCAACGGTCTATTCTCTAAAAGCTATAAAGGGCTATTTTTTCCTTTATAGCTTTTATATTCAGTTCAATGGACTTAAGGTAATCGGCTTAAGGTAATCGGCTTAAGGTAATCGGCTTAAGGTAATCAATTTGACTTAATCGGCTTCTTTGCGCAAGAAAACCCAGTCATTTCCTTTACTTAAATCACTAGAATATTGATATCCCGCCACATCAAAAGCTTTTAATTTTTCAACATCTGTAATTTGATTTTCAATGATATAGCGTGCCATTAATCCGCGGGCTTTTTTAGCAAAAAAGCTGATCATTTTATATTGACCATTTTTCCAATCTTTAAATGCAGGAGTAATAATTTCAGCTTTTAATACTTTCTTGTTAACCGATTTAAAATATTCATTTGACGCTAAGTTAATTAAAACATTATCGCCTTGAGCAGTTAACGCTGCATTTAAATGCTCACTAATAATATCACCCCAAAATTGATACAAATTAGTGCCGCGATCATTATCTAATTTTTTACCCATTTCTAAACGATACGCTTGCATTAAATCTAACGGCTTTAATAGCCCGTATAAGCCAGATAGTATTCGCATATGCTGCTGTGCAAATTCAAAATCTTTCTCGCTAAACGATGGTGCGTCTAAACCAGTATAAACATCACCATTAAAAGCTAATATCGCTTGGCGCGCATTTTCTGGCGTAAAAGGGGTCGCCCACTCACCAAAGCGCGCTGCATTTAAACCCGCTAATTTATCGCTGATACCCATTAATGAACTGATATCCGCTGGCGTTAATGTTTTGCATTTTTTCATTAACACTTTGCTATGCTCTAACAGTTCAGGCTGCGTAAATTTTTCAGTCGCAACCGGGGATTCATAATCGAGATTCTTAGCGGGAGAAACAACAAGCAACATTATATATACTCTACTTTAAAAAATTTTTGCCACTATAACACAGGAAAAAACGAATATAATTACCTGCATTATTAATTAATCATCTAGCTAATAGCTATTACCCCATACAATAGCGTTTTTATCTCATTTATTTCGTCCTCATACTTGATAAATTATGAAAATTTGATACAAATAGAAGCGAATAAAACAGATACCTAGCAATGTCATCCTATCTTGCTCGAAAAACGTTGTAATATTTCATCAAATTTTACGTTTATACCCGTACCATTATTTATATCAAGGACATATTATGACCGACCAACTATCTCAATTAAAAGCAATGACAACCGTTGTTGCAGACACTGGCGACATTGAAGCTATTGCTAAGTTTCAACCACAAGATGCAACAACAAACCCGTCTTTATTATTAAAAGCAGCTTCATTACCTAATTATCAACAATTACTTAAAACAGCTGTCGAGTGGGCAAAAACTCAATCTTCTGAACCTGATCAACAAGTGATTGATGCTGCAGACAAACTTTCAGTTTTAATTGGCTTAGAAATTTTAAAAATAGTACCGGGTAGAATTTCAACAGAAGTTGATGCACGCCTTTCATTTGATACTAAAGCGTCTATTGATAAAGCACATAAACTTATTGCTATGTACAACGAAGCAGGTATTACTAATGATCGCATATTGATAAAAATAGCTTCGACATGGGAAGGTATTAAAGCTGCTGAGCAATTAGAGCGTGAAGACATTAACTGTAACCTAACTTTATTGTTTAGTTTTGCTCAAGCACAAGCTTGTGCTGAAGCTAACATTTACCTTATTTCTCCTTTTGTAGGCCGCATTTTAGATTGGTACAAAAAAGATACTGGCCGTACTGACTATTCAGCAAGCGAAGATCCTGGCGTAGTTTCAGTTACCAGCATTTATAATTACTACAAAGCAAAAGGTCATAATACCGTTGTGATGGGTGCGAGTTTCCGAAATATTGGTGAGATACTTGAATTAGCCGGCTGTGACCGTTTAACCATTAGCCCTAACCTAATGGACGAGTTAGCCAACTCAACTGAAACTGTTGAACAAAAATTGTTTAGCGACCAAGCACCTTTAGACAAAGAAGCAGCACTTAGCGAAGCACAGTTTAGATGGGAAATGAATGAAGATGCCATGGCAACTGAAAAGCTAGCCGAAGGTATTCGTAATTTCACTATCGATCAAGTTAAACTTGAGCAACAATTGAAGGCAATGCTTTAAACTTTTTTCGTTAATAACTTAGTTGAATGTATGATTTTGTAACTAAAATGCAAAATAATGTTTCTATTTTATAAGCAACTGTGGTATTAAAAAGCTGCAGTTGTAGAAACAAGGAGCATACCATGGATAAATTTCAACAAGTATTGGGCTCAATAGGCGCTCAGCCAAAATCAAGTCCGAGTAATAATAAAAAAAGAAAGTGGCGTGAAATCGAACAACTGAAAGAAAAATTTCAACTGGAAAAAGAATTGAAAGCATATGATGATTCTTTAGAAAGCATGTTGAAAGAGTTTTAACTAAGCAATGTAGTGCTAATAAAATATTTAAAACGACTAAAAACCCGGAACTTTACCGGGTTTTTTATTGGCAGTTTATAAAGAAGAAGCAAATGGTCAATAAAGCCGAAGGTCTAGGTAATAGCAACTCCAGTATAATTTTCTATATAAAAAACCGCCCACCGCTCAATATCTATCAAAACCTGAATATTGTGAAACCGTTAATGCCTGGTGAAATTAGTCATATTTGTCAGGAAACCGGTAATCATTGGCGAAAAATTTTTAATGTTTACGCTAAATTAATCTTTGAGTTGTCGCCTCATGAGTTTTCAACTTGGCAAAAATTAAGAGATGAGCTTCTGTTACAAAAACATAGCGAGCATTGTTTACTTTTTTCAGAGCCTAACTTATTGACTAATTTCACATCAACTAACTCGAGAAAAAAACTGCACATAGTCTTAGGCAAAGGTTATGCTGAACACCTTAACCTTTGTAGTGATAGTATCTGGCTTAGCCATGACTTTGCGATTAATCATAAATTAGGTCTTATTATCTGCCCATATTTCGATTATCGACAGTTATCAAATATAAAAATAACACAGTTAGCGGGGTTAATTCAGCAGCATGCTCCGCCACTTGTATAGCATCTTCAAAACCTGCTTATTATTATGCTTTTGTTAAGTCTGTATTAAACGATATTCAGTAATATCATCCTAGTAACATATCAATTGGCTAAGCTATCAACTGAGCATAAAAAAAGCCTCAAGGATATATCCTTAAGGCTTTGTTGATAATGTCACGTTAAATACTTACTCAGTGAATTATCTAGTGAACTTATTATATTTGAGTATGGCTTAGCGCTTCAAACTGAAATATTAACTCTCAGGGATCTCAGGCTCTATATCGTTAGCTAGCTGCTCTACTACGATATTATCAACACGCTGTAAGCCTCTAGGTAGCTTATTACCACGGCGACCACGCTCACCTTTATAATGTTCAATATCGCTAGCTTTAAGGGTTAATTTTCGCTTACCAGCATGCAAAGTAACCGCACTACCTGGCGGTAACACTTCAAGCAATGTTACATACTCTTCGCGCGCTTTAGCTCTTGCTGTAGGAATATTGATAATTTTATTACCCTTACCTTTACTCAAAACAGGTAAGTCTTTGATTGGGAATACTAACATACGCCCTTCAGAGGTAATTGAAAGTACCAACTCTGTTTCTAGATCGGTAATGACTCTTGGTGTCATTACTTTTGCCGCAGCTGATAGACTAAGCAGCGCTTTACCATTTTTATTACGACTAACCATATCGGCAAAACTGCCAACAAAGCCATAACCGGCATCACTGCTTAATAAATATCGACTTTCATCATCTGCCATCAGTACTTTTTCAAAGTATTCGCCACTGGCTAAGTTAAAACGACCAGTCAGTGGTTCGCCTTGGCTACGTGCTGTAGGCAAACTATGGGCATCAGTGGCGTATGCCCTACCTGCAGAGTCAATAAACACCACAGGGCGATTACTGCGCCCCTTAGCCGAGCATAAGTATTCATCGCCTGACTTGTAACTTAACGCATGTGCATCAATGTCATGACCTTTAGCACAACGTGCCCAACCTTTTTGAGAGACAACAACAGTGACTGACTCACTCGGCATCAAATCTTTTTCTGACAAGGCTTTTGCTTCACTTCGCTCAACAATAACTGAACGACGGTCATCACCATACTTTTCAGCGGCTTCTAAAATTTCTTTTTTCATGAGTGTGTTCATGCGTGCTTTAGAGCCAAGCGTTTTTTCAAGATATTCGCGTTCAATATTTAATTCGTCTTGTTCAGCACGAATTTTAATTTCTTCAAGCTTAGCAAGTTGACGTAATTTAATTTCTAATATTGATTCAGCTTGACGATCAGACAAGTCAAAACGAGACATTAACTCAGCTTTCGGATTATCAAAGCCTCTGATGATCTCTATCACTTCATCAATATTTAGATAAGCGATAAGTAAGCCATCTAAAATATGTAATCGTGCTAATACTTTATCTAATCTATATTGCAAACGGCGACGAACAGTTTCACGTCGATACTCTAACCATTCGCTTAAAATTGTTCTAATATCTTTAACCGCAGGTTTGTTATTCAAACCAATCATGTTTAGGTTCACACGAAAGTTTTTTTCTAAATCTGTGGTTGCAAATAAGTGCTGCATAAGTTGTTCAATATCAACACGATTAGAGCGTGGAACAACGACTAAACGGATCGGGTTTTCATGATCAGACTCATCACGTAAATCAATCACCATTGGCAGTTTCTTAGCTTGCATTTGATTAGCAATTTGTTCTAATATTTTACCACCTGAGGCTTGATGCGGTAGCGCGGTAATTACAACTTCACCATGTAATATCTCGTATACAGCACGCATTTTAATGCTACCACGACCCGTTTGATAAATTTTTTCGATGTCAGCTTTGGGCGTTATAATTTCAGCATCAGTGGGGTAATCAGGTCCTTTAATAATCTCAAGCAGATCGCTTAACTCAGCTTTAGGTTGTTCAATAAGATGAATACATGCGCTAGCCACTTCTCTGACATTATGTGGCGGTATATCTGTCGCCATGCCCACTGCTATACCGGTAATACCATTAAGTAATATATGCGGTAATCTTGCCGGTAACGTTTTAGGCTCTTTCATGGTGCCGTCAAAATTAGGCGTCCAATCAACGGTTCCTTGGCCAAGTTCTGCGAGTAGCACTTCACTAAAACGAGATAAACGCGCTTCGGTATAACGCATAGCAGCAAAGGATTTAGGATCGTCAGGCGCGCCCCAGTTTCCTTGTCCGTCAACTAACGGGTATCGGTATGAAAATGGTTGTGCCATTAGCACCATAGCTTCATAACAAGCTGAATCACCATGGGGATGAAACTTACCTAATACATCACCAACAGTACGAGCTGATTTTTTATATTTTGCCAACGCGGACAAACCAAGCTCTGACATTGCATAAACGATACGACGTTGCACAGGTTTCAAACCGTCGCCAATATGCGGCAAAGCTCGATCCATAATGACATACATGGAGTAATTTAAATAAGCTTCTTCGGTGAACTGCCTTAAGGGCCGTTGCTCAATACCGTCTAAACTAAAGTCGATAGCATCTGACATGAAATTGTTCCTTAAAAGTTCGATTAATGCCGAGTTATTAAGCGTAACTTCTATTATTATTGTTCTAGGGGTAGCTTAGCTGATTATACTAGAGGAAAGTATACTTTTAGCTGATAAATATCTCACAATAGTGATTATTGTTAGTTTTATTTATTTTCATTAGTGAAGCTAAAAACTTGGTTATGGCCATTAACTTTTGCTTGATGCATAGCTAAATCTGCAGCATGCAACAAACTATCAAAATTTTCTTTTACATCTCTAATGCTCGCAATGCCAATACTCACGGTGACAGGGCTATTAAGCTTTGAGTTTTTATTGATATTGTCTTGAATGCTATCTTGAACTTTCTCACGTATATGCTCAGCAATCGCACGTGCTTGCTCAATAGTTGCATCGGGTAAAATAGCGGCAAACTCTTCATCACTTATACGTGCAAAGAAATCTCTTGAACGCATTGTTTCAGCGGCTAAAGCAGCCACATTACAAATAACACTATCGCCTGCATCATGACCTAAGTGATCGTTTATCATTTTAAAGTTATCAATATCTAATATTAAAATGCTCAATTCTTTATCTGAAGATAATGCTTTATGCATGTAGGCATCGCCACTATTGAAGAATGAACGGCGATTGGGTAATTGAGTTAAGGTATCGGTTTTGGCCAATAACTTTAATGCACGACGAATTTTAAACTGTCTAACAAGCAGTAAGAAGAATACGCTAACTGCAACAATAAAAATTACAATATTAACGTGCTGTTGAGTGCGTTCTGACTCTGCCTGCGTAAGTGCATATTGCTTTATTTCATTGTTTTGGGTGAGCAATTCATTTTCTTCATGTTTCTTTTCAATATTATATTTTTCATTTAAACGGTTAACGCGTAATTCTTTTTGTTGTTTTAAGTGCGCAAAATATTTTTTTATATATTTTTTCTTATTATCAAAGGCTAGTTTATCTTCGCCCTGTCTTTGATATACCTTAGACAAAAGTAAATAAGTATCTGCAAATAATGGCGAGTCGAGTTGCTTTTTAGCGAGTGATGGCTCAAGTAAAATCGCTTTATTAAGCCAGTTAATAACTTTGTGTTCTTGCCCTTTAATATCTGAGATATTAGCTCTAATGACATTCAGAAGGTATTGCTCTGCAATATTTAAAGTTAAACCCGTAGATTGTAACTCCAAAAGTTTAACTTGAGCGGCGGCCTTGTCATGTTCGCTTAACACTTTAAGTGAATATACTGCCCCGCTAATTACCCACTCTTGCTGCAAACCAACCTGATTAATTTGAGGACTATCAGAAGATGTAAATGCCTGTTGTTGACCAATGACTTCATCAGCAAGCGCTTGTATATTGGTCGATATAACCCCAAAAAGTAATACAAAAAATTTAAACATTAAATATTTACGCATCAGAGCTAACCTTATTTCGACCAGCTTGTTTTGCTTTTAATAATTGTTCGTCTGCAGCTTTTAGCAAAAGTGAGAAGTCGGCATAATTATCGTTCTCAAATGTCGCAACACCGATACTGATTGTTAACTGGTTTATTTGCAGCGTTTGCCACTTTTTTTGTTCGATATGCTGTCGTAATCGCTGAGCAACTTCAAGTGCTTCATTATTTTGAGTGTTGGGTAAAAGCGCAATAAACTCTTCACCGCCAAATCGTCCAAATACATCGCTGGCACGCATTAAATTTTGACCTAGCACGGCCACTTCTTGTAATGCTTTATCACCAATACTGTGACCAAACTGATCATTAATTTTTTTGAAAAAATCAATATCTATCATATAAACACTAAAAGCTTGTTGCTCCTTTTGTGCCTGCGAAAACAAATCATCTCCTAACTCAAGCAGTCTGCGTCGATTAATCACACCGGTTAAGTTATCAATTCTTGTCACCCTGACTAAGTTTTTTTGCCCCTTAATCACGCGTAGTAAAAACCAAGCTAAAAGTAATGTACACACAGCTAATACGATAACGAGAATTTCTCGATTATTAGCGTTGTCTGTCATTTGTTGCAGCTGTAAGTCTTGTAGTCGCTGTTTTTTTTCTAAAATATGCTTATGCCGCTGAACCGTTTCACTTTCATATTGAAGAATTAACTCATCAACCTCATTGGTTTCTCGTGCTTTTTTGTAGGCTATTGATTTAGTGAAAAATGTAGACTGAGTTGCAATTGATTGACTGTAATCACCTAGAACATACTGTAATTTAGCTCTTAGAAATAGAATATTTAATTCACTGGTATCATAAATATTACTATCTTTAAGCGCTAAAAGTGCCTGCGCTTTCGCCAAATTATCGAGTGCCTCCTGATAACGTTCCATTTTTTCTAAAACAAAGGCTTTATCTACAATATATTGTAATTTGACCGCGTGTTGTTCAACTTCTTTAACATATTCACCTGCAAGTATAATATAGCGATAGGCACTTTCGGTATCGGGCTCTTTCTGATTTACCAACGCCCAAGCTATATTTCGATAGATGCCCGCAATAAAATGATTACTCGTATTCGGTAAGATTTCGCTTTCTAATATTCGATAAACTTCAAGGGCTTGCTCATAACGTTCTTGGTTTGAATGGTTATTAGCAACATTATGCAAACTGTTGAGCGCATAATTATGTTTTCCTGCCTTTTTAAAATGATGATAAGACTGCTCAAAGTAGTCGTTCGCTTGTTTTTCTTCGCCTAAATAACCGTATAGAATTCCCAACTCACTGTTTATGTCACCTAAAAGAGCTTCATCTTCAATAGCATTAGCAAGTTTTAAGGCCTGGTTCAGAGTTATTAACGACTGCTTATAGTTTTTTTGTAAATATAATATCGCTCCTATATTAATTAAACCTCGCGCTGTTAACTCGGTATTATTCATTGAACGAGCAACATCTAGCCCATTTTGATAAATTTGAAGTGCGCTATCAAAGTCACCTAAACTTTCTAAATAAAAACCTTTGGTGTAAGCAAGTTCAGCAATAAAAATACTGGGATTATTCATTTGCTTTGCTAGCATGAGTCCTTGCTCAGCAGATGACTCGCTTAAACTATAAAGTGCTTGGTCAGAATAGGCCGCTGATTGAATGCGATAAAAATTTACTTGGTTGGATATAGGCTGAGTGTTTAACGCTTCTTTATGTGAGTTTAGGAGGATTAAAGCTGCTTTGGGATCACTATTATTCAGTTGCTCTGCGCGTAATAGAAAAGAATTAAAGTCGCTATCTGTTAACGACTGCAAAGCATTTGATTTACATGATATTAACAAGAAAACAAAGAAAATGGGGGCACTGTTTTGAAAGATTAATTTTACAAAGCTTCTTAACAAATTCGCGCTCCAACAACGTGTGCGATAATGTACCAAATACAGTATAAAACGAATTTGTGTAAATGATAAAGTATTATTTCTAGAGATAAAAAATTATAGTAAAACTTAACGAACACATAACTTTAATATTATTTTTCAGTGATTTGCCAATAGCTTGCTTCTATTTTATTACCATCTAAATCGATAATAAAGCAACCATAATATGGTGTTCCATATTCTGGCCTTGCACCCGGCTTGCCATTACAACGTCCACCCAAAGCGATAGCGCATTGATAAAAGTCATCAACTTGTTGTTTATTTAATGCGACAAAGCCAAAATGAACGCCATTACCTGGAGTTGCCGGCAATTTATCATAAGGTTGTTGAAGCCAAAATTCAGGATACCCTTTTCCGTACGTAACAGCGTGCTCATATTCACTGACTAACGCTATAGTCAATGTTGCTAACACTGGCGTATAAAAGGCTTTAGCGCGTTTTAAATCGTTGGTGCCAATAGACGCATGGCAGATGCTACGCAATAATCGGTGCTCGATCATAATTTCCCTTAATAAAGCAAAAAGGTATAGTTTATAAACTATACCTTAATTAATTATCGTTAAACTAATACGGTTTTCATTGTTGAATTAGTAATATCAACGACTAAAAGTATTATGCAAATGTAATTAGTCTAGATCAACTAAATCACCTTTAGATTGGAGCCAAATCTTACGATCGCCACTACGCTTTTTCGAAAGTAACATATCCATCAGTTCCATCGTTTCTGCATGCTCATCAACCGTTAATTGTACTAAGCGACGAGTATTGGGATCCATGGTTGTTTCACGCAATTGAAGAGGATTCATCTCACCTAGCCCTTTGAATCGCTGAACATTTACTTTACCGCGTTTTTTTTCTGCTTCAATACGATCTAAAATACTGTCTTTTTCTGCTTCGTCTAGCGCGTAAAACACTTCTTTACCTACATCAACACGATAAAGTGGCGGCATAGCGACATAAACATGTCCGGCTTGTACTAATGGCAGAAAATGCTGAGTAAATAACGCACAAAGTAATGTTGCAATGTGCAATCCATCAGAGTCGGCATCGGCAAGAATACAAATTTTACCGTAACGTAATCCTGATAAGTCTTCGGTGTCTGGGTCAATACCTAAGGCGACAGAAATATCATGCACCTCTTGCGATGCTAGTATTTGTCCTGAGTCGACTTCCCATGTATTTAATATTTTTCCGCGTAACGGCATAATGGCTTGAACTTCACGGTCTCTAGCTTGTTTTGCACTCCCCCCCGCTGAGTCACCCTCCACCAAAAACAATTCGGTGCGTAAAATATCTTGGCTACCACAGTCAGTTAACTTGCCGGGTAATGCAGGTCCTTGAGTCACCTTTTTACGAATTATTTTTTTACTTGCGCGTAAACGACGTTGAGCGTTTGAGATACAAAATTCAGCTAATGACTCGGCTATTTCAGTATGTTCATTTAACCATAAACTAAAAGAGTCTTTAACAACGCCGGTAACAAATGCCGCACACTGGCGTGAAGAAAGCCGCTCTTTGGTTTGACCAGCAAATTGCGGATCTTCCATTTTAACAGAGAGAATATAAGAACACTTATCCCAAATATCGTCTGGCGTTAACTTAACACCACGTGGGATCAAGTTTCTAAACTCACAAAACTCACGCATCGATTCTAACAAGCCTTGACGAAGACCGTTAACATGCGTACCACCTTGCACCGTTGGAATTAAGTTTACATAACTTTCGCCAACTGACTCACCACCTTCTGGTAACCAAGTTACAGCCCAGTCAGCGGCTTCATGTTGTGAGGAAAAGCTACCTACAAAAGGCTCTTCTGGTAAGCTTTCATAACCTTTAACCGATTCTTTTAAATAATCGACTAAACCATCTTCATAACACCATTGATATTTAGCGTCTTCGTTTTTATCATGAAACTTTATCGTTAAGCCTGGGCACAAAACAGCTTTAGCTTTTAACAAATGTACTAATCTGCGCGCTGAAAACTTGGCCGAGTCAAAATAACTGGCATCAGGCCAAAACTTAACGCGGGTGCCAGTGTTTCGTCTACCTACGGTGCCGGTTTCTCTTAATTCTTCAACCTTATAGCCACTTTCGAAAGCCATTTCGTAGAGTTTACCATCACGCCTAACTGATACATCGACACGAGTTGATAAAGCATTGACTACTGAAATACCAACACCATGCAAACCACCAGAAAACTGGTAGTTTTTGTTAGAAAATTTGCCGCCAGCATGTAACTTACAAAAGATAAGTTCTACGCCTGACACACCTTCTTCAGGGTGAATATCAATAGGCATACCACGACCATCATCAATAACTTCTAATGACTGATCTTTATCAAGAATTACAGTAATGTTTTGTGCATGACCGGCTAAGGCTTCATCAACCGAGTTATCGATTACCTCTTGACCTAAATGGTTAGGGCGCGTGGTATCGGTATACATGCCAGGACGATGGCGTACTGGGTCAAGGCCACTTAAGACCTCAATGGAGTCGGAATTATATTGTTCGCTCATTTATATGTTCTGATCACTAGGCTGATATTAGTGGTAAGTTAAAAAATAACGCGATGTTAGGCAAGGCGTTTTCATAGTTAATAAAACTATGATCGCCATCTTGCTCAATAACTAACTCGCAATGACGGTATTTTTCAACAGCTTGTTGGTAATCTAACACTTCATCACCTGTTTGTACCATGACCAAGTAGTTATTTTTAGATATATTTACCTGTTCGAGTGATTTTAATTCAACTATATGTTGTGCAAGCACTTGATAGCGTTCTTGTGTATAAGGGTTTACCTGCTCACCTAGGTAGCCTGCCATTAATTCAAATGGTCTTACGGCAGGATTTATTAGCACTGCTTTTGTTTGATATTTTTCAGCTAAGTAAGTACTAAAGTAACCGCCTAAAGATGAGCCCATAATGAACCAAGTCGCGCTAGGCTCAAGTGCAATAATATCTTCAAGTTGTTTAATAGCGCCATTTGGCGATGAAATAATCTGCGGACAATGAAAAATAACCCCAGGATGGTTTGCCGCCATATATTTTCGCGTTAGTTCAGCTTTCATCGACTGAGGTGAAGAGTTAAATCCATGGATGTATAGTATGTTAATCATAAAAATATTTTTCTCATTATTTTCAGACAAAAACCACTTTTCGAGATATTTCGCCGGTACTTGCTAGCGTAAATACTTGATAACCTGGTCCTTGCCCGTTTGATGCCGCCGTTGAAGAGTTTATATCAAATTGAATAGAGGTGGCAGGACACGTGTATAAATTAATGGTTCGATCGGCAAGTGCTATTGGTAAAATTAATGCCTGATGAATATGACCACAACCCAGCGCTTTAATGGAAGGGAATTTTGTTAACCATAGATAAAATTCTTCTTTATTAAGTAAACCATGCCGATCAATAAAAAAACCAGCATCTGCCGCATGATGATGTGTTAAGAGCAGCTGTGATTTAGCCGCATTAATTAGACTACCGACCTTATTACATTCATCTGCTGTTATAACGCCTGCGGGAGTATCACTTTTACTTGCTAATAATAGCACCTGCCAATAATCATTTTCTATTACACTACTTTGGCAAAATGGTGCTTTCGACAAATACTGTTTCAACAGTGCTGGCTCGTCATGATTACCTGCGACAAAGTAAACTGGTATATTAATTTTTAAGTCATCAAAAGCATCAGTAAAAAGTAGATAAGACGCTTCAGTGTGATCTTGAGTTAAATCACCGGTAAAAACAATAGCATCTACCGAAGGCTGCTGCTTAATAGAGAGTAATACTCTCTTTAAGTTTTGATAAACATTAGCCTGATGATGTTGACCACTTTTGTCTGCAAATAAATGGCTATCACTTAACTGTGCTAGGGTAATTTCGTTTGGCATTATTTTGTCTGTTACTGCTTTTTTAGCATTAGTTTATGAATTTCTAGAAATATCTAAGTGAACCTGCCCCAACTTTAAGCAAAGCTGTAACCATTCTTTTAAAAAATAATTCACTTGTTGCTTTTCATTGGGTAAGTGCATTTTTTCGTTAGGGTAATCGTAACGTGGTTTAATTTGTTGCACATCTTGATTACTAATAACTTCTGCCATTCGAGCATCATGATACAGACGTACCACCATTTTGGGGCGAAAAAGCTCGGTTAAGTTATAGCCATGAATATTCGCTTCTTGGTTAATCGTCATTAGTGTCGTGTATTTTGTTACTTCATTGACCTTAACGCGATAACTTAAAAAGTCTGAGATAAAAAAGCAACGCTGCTCTCCTACCTGCTCTTTATCAGCAAGTATACGAAGTAACAGCATATAATTCACCTCACACAAGGTCATTAGTGTAGGTAAATGAGGGCGGTATTTTTTTTCTACGACAGACATTTATTTCCAGTTTGACTTAAATTTATCAATATTTAGGGCTAGCCATTGTAGCGTAATAATAGTGGCCGCATTAAGTATCTTTCCCTCTGCAAGCATTTTATCAGCATTTTTTCTTGAAATAACATGCACTAAAATATCTTCACCTTCTGACTCTAAGCCAAAAACACCAGAAATATTCTCGCTATCAACACAAGCACAATAAAGATGAATACATTCAGTCATCCCACCAGCACTTGAAAGATAATCCATGACTTTAATCACATTTTCAGGCGCTAAATCTATATCAGCTTCTTCTTTTGCTTCACGAATAGCGACATCTTGTGGCACTTCATTTTCTGAAAACATACCAGCGATTAATTCTAGTTGCCAAGGCCCAGTTTTACTTTGTAGAGCGCCGGCACGAAATTGTTCAATCAATACGACCGTGTCATTTTTTGGATCATAAGGAAGTAACCCTACAGCATTACCGCGCTCAAAAACTTCTCTTGTTAACACTTTACTGTAACCGCCAGCATAAAGTTTATGGCGAAATTGGTACTCATCAAGTGCGAAAAAACCTTGGTATTTCCTGACTTGGCTTCGCACTTCTACGTCAGCTAAACCAAACCGTAAGAGTGGTTCTTGGGTGATACTCATATTAGTGACCTTTTATCTGAATAGTCATATTTTTAGACATTTTTTAGACATTTTTTAGATACCCTAACATTTAACATTTTGTTACACTAGAGTACCTCCTTATACACTTATTCTATTTAGCTAATTCATTATTCGCGATAAGATAGTTATAATTAGAAAAATAATAACATGTTCATTATTACAGGAATCGTTCCAACATGAAAAAAACAATAACCGCACTATTTATTGGCCTTGCTTTTACTGCAAGTAGCTCTTTAGCTAATGCCGAAGACTTATTATCAGTATACCAACAAGCACAAGCAAATGATCCGGTTGTTCTTAGAGCTCAGGCGCAATTTTTTGCAGCTGAAGAAGGTATCGAACAAGCTCGTTCTGTGTTGCTTCCTCAAATTTACGGTTCTGCAAGCTACACTGAAAGCAAAAGTGAGTTTATTCCAACCTCAGATACTGGACAATCTTCAGGTCAAATACTAACCAATAAAAGCGATACGACTAGCTACGGTATTAACTTGGACATGGAATTATACAACCACAGTACTTGGTTAAAACTTGATAACGCTAAAAAACTTGCGCATCAAAGCGATGTTTCATACCAATTAGCTAAACAAGACTTAATTGTTCGTGTGACACAAGCTTACTTTCAAGTACTCAGTGCCAAAGATGATTTAGAGTTTGCAAAAGCAGAAAAAGCCGCCATTGAGCGTCAGTTAGAGCAAACAAAGCAAAGATTTTCAGTGGGTTTAACGGCAGTTACTGATGTGCATGAAGCTCAAGCACAATTTGATAATGCTGTAACCAGTGAAATTATATCAGAAAACCAAGTATTTAATGCTGAAGAAGCGTTACGTGTTATCACCAATGTTTATCCTCGAGATTTATATATATTAAATACTGAACGTTTTAGTACTTCTCGCCCAGCCCCTGACAGTGCTAATGAGTGGCAACAAACGGCTGAAGCAAAGAATTTAGAATTAATTGCTGAAAGAATAAGTATTGATATCGCAAAAGAAAATATCAATATAGCAAGATCGGGCCATTACCCTACCTTAAGTTTATCGGGGAGTTACGGTAATCAAGAGCAAGATAATGAAGTAAACAATATAAACTTTAACAACCCAGCATTAGATAGCCACTCAATCGGCATCTCTTTATACGTACCTATTTATTCAGGTGGTGCTATAACAAGTAGTGTTCGCCAAGCGCAAAGCAATTATGTTGCGGCAAGCCAAAATATGGAACAAGCATACAGAAATGTAGTGCAAAACACGCGTAACGCATACAACACTGTTATAGCAGCCGTTTCATCGATAAAGTCACTAGAGCAATCAGTGATCAGTGCGCAAAGTGCATTGAAAGCGACTGAAGCCGGCTTTGAAGTGGGTACCCGTACGATTGTTGATGTGTTAAACAGCACCAGAAACTTGTACAACGCTAAACGAAACTTATCGTCTACTCGATATAATTACATTCAAAATGTATTAGCTTTAAAACGAGCCGGTGGAACGATTACAGAGCAAGACTTAAACGATATAAATCAAGGTTTAACCGCTGCTAAGTAAACGCTAAATTAGCAAAAAACAGGTATTAAAAAAGCAGCATTAAATGCTGCTTTTTTCTGTTCAATACATCATCAGACATCCAGATAGTCGATATATGTCGGTGTTCTAATCTTCTTGTTTTATAGCATTAATAATTTTAGTTGTAGAAATGCCATCTTCAAAATTAAGCACTTTAACGTCACCACCTGCAGCAATAACCTCTTTACCGCCTGCGATATCCTCTACTTTATAATCACCGCCTTTGACTAAGGTATTAGGTAATATGTTGGCAATTAAACGCTGTGGCGTATCTTCACTAAATGGCACTACCCAATCAACTGCCCCTAACCCAGCAAGTACAGCCATACGACGATCGACCGGATTAACCGGGCGACCCGGCCCTTTTAATCGTGTGACAGACGCGTCATCATTAACAGCAACAATGAGGCGAGTACCTAATGTATTAGCCGTTGATAAATATGAAACATGACCAGCATGGAGAATATCAAAACAGCCGTTGGTCATCACGATTTTCTCGCCGCGTGCTTGAGCTAACTCAACCGCAATTTTAAGTTGATCTTCGGTCATCACACCAAAACCACTTTCTTGGCCAGATAACAACTCTGCACCTAATTCAGCTTCGCTAACCGTTGATGTTCCTAACTTGCCAACTACAATACCAGCCGCTATATTTGCTAATGCGCTCGCTTGAGCAAAATCAGCTTTTGCCGCAATTGACAGTGCCAATGTAGCTATTACCGTATCGCCCGCGCCAGTTACGTCATAAACCTCTTTAGCTTGAGTCGGTAAATGAAACTCTTCTTGGTCATGCATTAGCAAGGTCATGCCTTGTTCACTTCGAGTGACCAGCATAGCGGTTAACTCTAATTCATTTAGCAGAGCTTGCCCTTTTTTGACGATATCAGCTTCAGTTTTACATGGCCCAACAACGGCTTCAAACTCTGCAAGATTAGGCGTAATTAATGTTGCACCACGATAACGTGAAAAGTCAGTACCTTTTGGATCAACTAACACAGGAATATTTTGTGATTTTGCCGCTTGAATAAGTGCTTGAACCTCTGACAATGTGCCTTTGTCATAATCTGACAACAACAATAAATCATGTTGAGCCACTAAAGCTTTGGTTTGCTCAATCAAGGGGGTTTTATCAATTTCAGCAAAAGATTCTTCAAAATCTAAACGTAATAATTGTTGATTTCGACTTAAAATACGCAATTTTGTTATCGTAGGATGATCTACAGATTGAATAAATTGACAATTTATATTCATTGCCGACAACTGTGTTTGCAATGTTTTAGACGCTTCATCTGCACCAGTAATACCAAGCAAAGTTACTTGACCATTTAGCGAAGCAATGTTCAAGGCTACGTTAGCCGCGCCCCCTGGTCGATCTTCGTCTTGATGTATTTTAACAATTGGCACAGGTGCCTCTGGAGAAATACGTTGAGTTGGCCCAGACCAATAGCGATCTAGCATGATATCACCAACCACTAAAACACGCGCTTTTTCAAAAGCGGGAATATCTACTTTCATCCTGTACCCTATAACAGATATAATAAGCAATATTGTAACACAAGCAATTCAATGAGTTGAAATCATCCCGTGAGTAAAAACAAAGTTTTACAACCAAATTTTAAAATATCTTTCCTATTACCTAAGTATTGGCTAACGTGGATTGCGGTATTAGTGCTGTACTCAATTTCTTGGTTACCTTACCGATTCCAATTATTTCTTGGAAAAATGATAGGACGTTTACTTTACAAAATAGGCTCTAGCCGAAAAAAAGTTGCCTTACGGAATTTAGAACTTTGCTTTCCGGATAAGACAGATGCCGAACGACAAACAATGCTCAAGCGAAACTTTGAAAATACCGGGATTGCCTTATTAGAAACAGGTATGGGTTGGTGGTGGCCAAATTGGCGAGTAAAAAACAAAATAAACATCATTGGTCTAGAGCATATTGAAGAAGCACAAAAGCAAGGTAAAGGTGTTCTATTACTTGCCATGCATTACTTAAGTGTTGAAATAAACTGTCGTGGCATTGGCTCAGGTCATCCTATGGTGGTATTTTACCGACCGCACAATAATCAGCTAATGGAGTATTTTCAATTTCGTGGTCGTGGTAGATCTAACAAATACATGTTAGGTAAGCGTGATGTTAAAGGCTTACTTAGAGCATTAAAAGATGGTGAAGCTTGTATTTATTTACCTGATCAAGATTACGGACGCAGTCGCAGTATCTTCGTGCCTTTTTTCGCCGTACCAGAAGCCGCGTCAACGACAGGCACATTAATATTTGCTCGACAAAAAAACACGCAAACACATATGATTATTCCTACCAGAAATGATGATGGCAGCGGTTACACCTTAGAAATAAAACCTATGCTCGAAAACTTTCCAACAGGTGATGATACAGCAGATGTATTAAGAGTGAATCAAGAGTTAGAAAAAGCTATTTTAGTTAAGCCTGAACAATATATGTGGTTACACCGTCGCTTTAAAACTCGACCAAACGAAGACGATCCTTCATTGTATAACTAATATTAGTTGTTTAATGTATAGGGCAGAAAGCAAACTACGCTAAGTGATTTATGAAATTATTTATAAATATTATTATAGGTATTATTTTAATTGTTTTAGGCACCGCGCTTTGGTTAAACAAAGCGTACTTATTTTCACTCAACCAAGATGCAACTGAGCAAACAACTGAAACAAAAGTAGATATTCATCACGAAGATAAAGCAGCGCCCAAAACTGAGTCGGTAGAAGAAAAAATCTCCGATGAACCTGAAGTCGCAAAAGAAAATACGAATGCAGCGGCCGATGGACTTTCCCGTTATTATGCCAACTTGCATGGTGAGATGGATGGAAAAGGTCCAAAAATTCGAAATAATATTGTTTACTTGCCCGATCCTGAAGGTGATTTAGCGCAAATATTAGAAGAAAGGCGTTTAATCACTCGCCCCTTGCGAAGAAGCTGGACGGGTAGCACTGATAACCATCCATTTCGCCTTGGTGAAACCTTATATCAAAAGTTATCTGAATATACTAAAAACAATGATCTTGAATTGATTTGGTGGTTAAATCGCGACTTTTTGGTTAAAGGCCCATTTAGAATTAACCAAAACATCATCACTACCTCATATCAAATAGGCAAAGCTATCGAAGGCCATTTCGAAAATGGCCTTACTGTCTATTTTTGTTATCAACAACGCGCCATTGTGCTTATAGAGAACGATATTCCTTACTTAGCTAAAGAGTGTCTTAGATTACCTAAAAGGTAAAAGCATAAACCCCACTTAGCCTTAAGATATTGTTGTTAATGCAATAACGATTTAACAATATTCATCACTTGGTTATGTTGTGCAGAAAACTCAGCTTCAGGTATCATCGCAGGGCTATTTTGTAAGGTTGCTTGATGACTAAAGTCACGCAACTTGCAGTAGTTATCCACTAAAGCTTGTTGCTGCTGCACAGTAATAACATCAATACTGGCTAAGTATTCGAGCAAGTTAATATTATCGGAGTAATCGCTCAATTTAGGGTGTTCTGCAGAGTAAGCGAGCACCAAGTATTGCACAAGAAACTCAATATCAACTAAGCCCCCAAGACCTTGCTTAATATCAACTTCTGCCGATGTTGATTTATCTAAATGTAAGCGCATTTTATCACGCATTTTTATCACATCTTCAAGTAATAGTGCCTTGTCGCGCTTCCTCATTAAAACCTCGCGCTTAATTTCTTTAAACCTCAGCGCTAGCGCATCATGACCATATATAATGCGAGTTCGCACTAATGCTTGATGCTCCCATGTCCAAGCATCACTGTTTTGATAATGAGCAAAAGTGTCTATATGCACCATTAACAAGCCCGCATTACCTGAAGGTCTCAAACGCATATCTAGCTCATATAATATGCCATTTGCCATGCGGGTATTGAATAAATGCATCATTCTTTGCGCAAGTTTTAAATAAAATTGCCCCGCAGAAATCGACTTTTCGCCAGAAGTCATTTCAGCCATATCAGCATCATGAACAAAGACTAAATCTAAATCTGAGCTATAACCGAGCTCAATGCCGCCTAATTTACCGTAACCAATAACAGCAAAGCCTTTATCTTGGCCATCTAACTTACTGCTAGGCACACCAAAACGCAGCGCCATTTGTTGCCATGCTAAATTGGCAACTTCTTCTACAAGTGCTTCAGCTAAGGCGGTTAAGTGATCACTGACTTTAGTAATGGGTAAAATACCCGTGATATCTGCTGCAGCAATGCGTAATTGTTTAGCTTGTTTAAACTGGCGTAAAGTGATCATTTGCGCTTCTTGATCGTCTTCCGGCACCCGCAGCATAGTTTCTCGAAGTTCAGCGGCATATGAAGACAATAGAGGTGGCTGATGAAAAAGCTTAGGGTCAATAAGTTCATCTAATAATATTGGAAATTTGGCTATGTGCTCTGCTACCCAACTGCTGTTGCGACATAAATGAATTAACTGCTTTAAAGCGCCTTCATTTTCGAACAGTAACTCTAGATATGCCGTTCGTGTTGCAACAGTTGTTAATACACCTAAGACTCTCGCTAAAGTCTGGTCGGTTAACTTTAATTCAGCCAAATGCCAAAGTACGGTAGGGATTAGTTTGTCCAGAATTTGTCTACCCCGACTCCCCATACTACGTTTGATCATTTCACGGCGAAAGTCTCTTAATGTCAGCCATAAAGATTCGCTATGTTTGAATCTTATACCGTCGGTATTATCAAGTAGTTGAGGTGACTGCTCAATCCAAGCAATAGACTCCTCATCGCTCCATTGGCTATCCCATAATGTTGTCCAGTATTGGTCAACAGCTTGTCGATTAGGACTTTCTTCACCAATAAGTTCGCCAAATTGTTGATGAACACCTTGCATATGAAAGGTAAGTTGAGCAAGAAAAGTTGGCCAATCAATACAGTCGCTATCAGCAAGAATAGCCACGAGTCTTTGTTGGTCTAGTTCGCACTCAGGTAAGGTTTGGGTTTGTTGGTCATTAAGCGCCTGAATAATATTTTCAACTCGACGCAAAAATCGATAACTATTCGTTAACACCTGCGCGCTCTGCGAGGTAAGTTCACCGTGAGTGACCAATAAAGGCAGTACGGTTAATAAATTACGATGTTGTAAATCTTTATCACGACCGCCTCTGATCATCTGAAAAACTTGTACAATAAACTCGACTTCTCGAATTCCGCCAGCGCCCAATTTAATATTATTGTTAAGCTGTTTTCGTCTGACCTCTTGAGCAATCATGGCTTTCATTCGGCGAAGGCTATCAATAACACTAAAGTCGATGTAGCGACGATAAACAAATGGGCGAAGCATATCTGATAATTGGCCATGATAGTCGCTTTCGCCGATTAATCGCGCTTTTAACATGGCATAACGTTCCCAATCACGCCCTTGATCTTGATAGTAATTTTCCATGGCAGTAAACGACAATACTAGAGGTCCGCTTTCACCAAAGGGTCGCAAACGCATATCAACTCGATACACAAAACCATCGGCTGTTTGTTGATGAAGCGCAGTAATTAATTTTTGACCTAAACGGGTAAAAAATAATTGGTTGTCGATAGAACGCCTAACACCATGTGTTTCACCAGCCTCCGGGTAAACAAAAATCAAATCGATATCAGATGAGAAGTTAAGTTCTTGACCGCCTAACTTCCCCATGCCATAGACCAGTAAACGTTGAGGCTCACCGGCAGAATTAACTGGTATACCCCATTTTTCCTGACAAAATATTGATAACCAATTATTAGCGGCAATAATTAAGTTATCGGCCAAAGCAGAGAGTCTTTTAAGTGATTCATCAAGCGATATATCCAACAAGAAATCACCAACAGCAATATGAACCATTTGCTCTAAACGGAACATTCTCAAATAATGCTGAAGCTGTTCTTCGGTTTGGCACTGCTCAACACTTTCAAGGAGCATCGCTTTATAATCAGGTGTTTGTTGAGTAAGTAACTGTTCACTATTAAACAGTGCAACAATCAAGGTTGGAGCCTGTACCGCACTACGTAATATAAAATCACTTAACGCAATCGCGTTTTTAAATAATGTTAATCGTTCTGGCGAAAGGCTATCGGTAACGTTAGGAAATTGTTGGGAAAACTGTAACCAGCTTTTAATTTTCTGATCTTCAAGTAATGTTGAAAATGACAAAGGAGATGAATTAGGCACGTTATCCTCGATAATTGTTACAATGACAAATGAATACTTGTTAAAATTGGATAATAAATTAATTTCATTGATATACCTAAAAAAATAGACATAATATGTCATAAATGGTACTAATGAATGATAACCATAGCATTTTTGAGGACAGTATGGCAGGAATGCAGCCGCTAAAATTAATGATACTTTTGCTGACGTTATTACTCTTTGCTTGTACAGATCCAGTAAAAGAGAAAATCACCCAGCAAATACCACTCACTGAACAACGCATTGAATTACTTGCTCAAGCACTTAGCAATGGCGAAGTTCGTAACGCGAATTTAATAAATCAGTACGGAGAAAGGCTACTAAAAAGTAAGCCAAGCTATAAGCCGTTAATTGACGAGTTTTTAAAAGATACGGGCACTAAAGGCCCAATGTTTTTAGCATTAGTTGATCGATTAAACACGGTAAAAAATCAACCTCAAATGTTTGAGAACTCTCAAGCTATTTATGATGAGTTACTAAACTTATATCAAGCTGCTGATCCGGTTTTATATTCTGATGCCTTAAGCGATCCACTCAATGTCTTAGCTGATATGTCTGATGGTACTTTGCCACGCGTTAATGCGCTGTCAAAAGCACAAAGTATGTCGGCAAATAAGGCACAAGATTTTGGTACTGGTGAACAACTTATTGGCAACCCTTCTTATGGCAGTTGGACGACTGGCTCTAATGGCATGTCGTTTTGGGCTTGGTATGGTATGTACTCTATGATGGGCGATTTATTTGGCTCGCGACGCACCAGTTATAGTGACTGGGGCCGTAGCAGAAATTATAGTTATTACAATGATTATGGTCGCAAGCGATACAGCTCTCCTGATCAACTGCGTAAACAAACTGATTTAGATACTCGCACCAAAAAATCTTTTCAAAGTCGCGGACAAAAGTACACTAGCGCTTACAGCAAAAATAGAACGGGCGCGTCAAGTATCTCTAGTCAAAGTAAAAGTGCACAAACCAGTGCCAATCGATTTGCTAGTAAAACAGCTAATAAAAGCGCTTATGCAAAATCAAGTAAAAGTGCCAAAAATGCTAGCTTTAGAAACAGTAAGAGTACAACGTCACGTAGTTTTAGACGTGGAAAGTAGGGATAAATATGAATACATTTATTGAAATAACCGGCCTAAACCTAGAGCTATTAATCTTCTTAGCGATTGATATTACTATTGCCATTATATTACTTGGCGCAATGCGTTTTATTAGTGGTTTATCAGCAAAGGTCAACTCAACAGACGAGCTTGCCAAAGAAGATAACTTTGCTTTTGGTATCAGCGTGGCAGGCAGTGTAGCTGCTTTAGGTATTGTTTTAACCGGTGCCATAACAGGCGAAAATGCTGATAGTTACTTGATGGAAATCATTGGCATGGCGAGTTACGGAATATTAGGTTTAATTTTAATTAAAATTGGCCGAATTTTTCATGATCGCTTTGCCTTAAACCACATAGACAAAAACGCAGAGATTAAATCTCGTAATATTGCAGTCGGTATTGTCGACGCTTCAGGCGCTATAGCCACAGCGATTGTTATTCGCGCAGTTTTACTTTGGGTTTACGGTTTAGATATCAGCACATTTACGGCTATTGTTGCCGGCTTTATTGTTTCACAAGCCATGTTAGTGTTAGTTACTCGCCTTAAAGAACGTCAGTATGCGAAAAACAACCAAAATCACAGCATGCAAAGCGCTTTTGCTGAGGGTCATGTTGCGCTTGCTATTCGCTATGCGGGACAGGCAATTAGTACCGCTTTAGCCGTAACCGCTGCCAGTCACTTTTTAACCTATAGCCCAGATACTTTATTGGTAAACTTAGTGGGTTGGTTAGTCTTTGGTATGGTGATGACTTTATTGGTCGCCCTACTCACCTCAATTGCAAAACGCTTAGTACTCATGGGTATTAACTTAGTTGAAGAAGTAGACCAACAGCATAATATTGGTGTCGCTTCTGTCGAAATGGCGATCAGCATCTCAATTGCGCTAATACTAACGGCTTTAATGTCTTAATAGCAGCGAAAATATGCACACCACATCAAGCGCACTTTTGCGCTTGATTGCTTTCTAATCATTAAACGTAATTTATTCAAGCTAGGAATTTCCATGACAATCCAAAGAAACCGGCTATGGGACGATACACTCCTGATTCTAACGATGGCTGTTTTAGCAGGTTGTGGACTGATATACGAATACCTATTATCGCATTATGCCGGCCGTGTTTTGGGCATAATGGAAAGCACTATATACGCTATGATTGGCTTGATGATTGTTGCAATGGGGTTAGGGGCATTTGCAGCACGAAAAATTCAATGTGCTTTTAATGGTTTTGTATGGTTAGAGCTTACTATTGCATTTTTGGGTAGCGGCTCAATATTGATCATTGGCGGACTAATAGCACTAACCCAAACCTTTCCTGAAATTTTAGGCTCAATGTTCAACTTACCGCCAGACGCATACCCGCGTGGTGGTCTATTTAAACAACTCAGCTTTATTGCCTTTAATAGTCCTTACTTTTTTGGCTTTATTTTAGGTTTCTTTATCGGCATGGAAATACCGCTGATTGCGCGAATTCGAGAAGAAATACATCAAAAGCACCTTAAAAATAACTTAGGTACTATTTACGGTGCTGATTATATCGGCGCAGGTATCGGCGCAGCGATATGGGTTATATTTCTCTTATCAATAGACATCAGCAAAGCCAGTGCATTAACGGCGGGTTTAAACCTCACCGCAGGTATCGTTTTTATCCTCTATTACTGGCAAAGACTGACCTGGCGAAAAACCTTAATTACAGCGCATGGTGTTTTGTTAATCATGATTTTAGCTATATATCAATTTGGCAATGGTTGGTTGAGCCAGATGAGCAACTTACTTTATCTCGATAAAGTTGTTTATAGTGATAAAACACGTTTTCAACAGCTGACATTTACCCAACGAAATATGGGGCCGAACGATGGCAACATTATTAACTTCTATTTAAATGGCCGCTTACAGTTCTCATCATCAGACGAGTTTATTTACCACAGCTATCTAGTTAACCCAGTTTTAGCTGGCTCAGCACGCCATAATAATATTTTAATTATTGGCGGCGGTGATGGCTTAGCTTTACGAGATGTTCTGCAATGGCAACCTAAAAGTGTCACTCTAGTTGATTTAGATACCGAGTTAATTGATTTATTTAAAAATCCACATGAAAAACTGCCTTACTCACTCGCCAATACAGTTGAAGGTTTAAATGAGGCTAGCTTGCGTGATGAACGTGTGAACATTATTTCTTCTGATGCCTTTATAGCGATTGATAGTTTGTTGCAAAACCAGCAGACATTCGATGCAATTATTGTTGATTTACCCGACCCTAGTCATCCAGATCTTAATAAACTTTATTCCGTAAATTTTTATGCTCGCTTAAAGCAACTCCTTGCCGGTGATGGCTTAATTGGTATTCAATCAGCTAGTCCTTACCACGCTAAAAATGCTTTTATTGCGATTGGAAAGACCGTGCAAGCTGCGGGCTACTCAACGGTTCAACAGTATCATGATAACGTGCCTAGTTTTGGCGAATGGGGTTGGACTATTGCCAGTAAGATGGGAGCAGCGCCACTGACAAGGTTAAAAAGTATGGAAGAATTTCCTACCCCACATCATTGGCTAACATTGCCTATGGCCATTAATGCTTTTGAATTCTCTAGAGACTTTTATCAAGATAGCGAGTCAGTCCCCATTAACTATCTCGGCAGCCATGCTATTTATCAGCTACATCAACAGGCATGGCAAGATCAACAAGGGCTAAATAATGCCCATTTACAGTAAAAAGTGATTAAAATAAGTTAAGAAATAAAATGAATTAGCACTTGACATAATATGTCACAATGCTAAATTAACCCAATACGACATAATATGTCGTTAGTAAAAACAGTATAACTGATTTTACGCTACTTATTAGAACATGAGGAAAAACATGAATATTCATAAGATAGCTGATTACTTAAATGCTTTGGCTGATGACTCGGACACTGGGATGGTTTTTGATTGCCAACCAATTTCAGGTGAAGTTGATGTATTACAGATAACAGTTTTTGGCCGTGAAGAGCTACCTATCTTTGTTTCGGTAACTGATGATCAAATTCTTTGCATTACCTACCTCTGGGGTGAAGAAGAAGTTAAAACGGATAAGATCAATGAAATGCACGTCAGTATGTTAGAGATGAACATTCCAATGCCATTATCTTCATTTTCAAAAATTGGTGAAAAGTATGTCATTTTTGGCGCACTCGCGATTAGCTCAACTTTTGATGATATAGAACACGAACTAGCGGTATTGAGCAACAATGCACTAGAAATTATTGACGACATGAGTGATTACTTAATTTAAGCAGCCACCTTAGGAGTATTATTATGAGTATATTTAAGAAAATTATGACCGCTATTCGCGGCGGTGCAACTGAAGTGGGTGAATCAATTATTGACTCAAACGCTACTCGTATTTTTGAACAAGAAATTCGTGATGCTGAAAATCACTTAACCAGAGCTAAACGTGACTTAACCGGTGTAATGGCACAACAAATGTCGTCTAGCCGTGACGTTGAACGTATTAAACGTGAAGTGGTAGAACATGAAGGTTATGCCGTGCAAGCCCTTGATAAAGGTGACGATGAACTTGCATTAGCCGTTGCTGAAAAAATTTCTACCCTTGAAAACGAGCTTACTACACAACAACAAGCGCTTGATAGCTTTCAAGGTAATGCCGAACGATTAAAAGAGTTAGTGAAAAAAAGTGAACGCCAAGTTGCTGAATACAAGCGCCAATTATCTATGGTAAAAACCACAGAAAGCGTACAGAAAGCGACATCAGCAATTACTGATAATTTTTCATCAAGTAACTCTAAACTATTAAATGCGAAAGACTCTTTAGAGCGCATTAAAGCGAAGCAACAAAAGTTTGATGATCGCATGAAAGCGGCTGAAGTTTTAGAATCTGAGAATTCAGATACGTCACTAGAAGCTAAGCTTAAAGAAGCAGGTATTGGTGCCAGTGATAACAACGCTAATTCAGTACTAGAGCGTTTAAAAGCTACGAAAAAATAACTAACAAATTTTAGTTACCGCTTTGTATCCTAGATGCAAAGCGGTTTTTTAGCTTTATTAAGGCTAATTGTTCGCCATAATTTTTGGAGCACACCGTGAGTTTTTTTAAAAACATATTCAAGAAGCCAACTCAAGAACGCAAACTCAATAATGTGAAAGAACTCACCTTAGGTGATATTATTGTCATGTCAGACAGTTTTGGTTTACCTGCTGCATTGCGAGCACAAGAATTTCAAGTCAGTGCTGTAAATAGTTATGAGTTTGAGCATAAAACTAAAGCAGAGTGGGTTCTAAAAGGTAATAACGACCTTGAACTTTACTTAACCTTAGATGTAGACGATAAAACTTACCTAAAATTTTCCCTTAAAATATTACACCAAGACGTTGAAACACTGTTTGATCTTGAACAGTTCGCCGAAGTCTTTGATGAACCCGGCGAAGCACAATTAACGCGTATAACTGACAGTAACAACACTTCAGGTTGGAGCAGCGAAATATACCAACAAAGTAGTTACGCCCAAGTCGGTTACTTTCATCGTAAAGACTACCGAACAGATGCCCTCTCAGCCTATGAAGGAAAAGACAGCGGCGAGCAATTTGAACTTTACGAACTGTTTAACGAAGACCAAGACAAAGGAATCGATATTGAAGTATGGCAAGACGGCGATACGGAAGTATTTTTAACCTTATTTAGACCTACCACAGACATTGTGGACATGTATCCAGGGAGTTAACCGTGTCGAGAAAAATCCCCGAGAAGTGGCAATCATCAGTCAAAGCAGTTAAAGCGGTACAAGTTGCCTTTGATATGGATGAAAAAATTCAACTTTCTATTCGAAAGCAAGCATTAGAAGCCGGCATTAGCCCTTCTGAGCAAATTAGAGATATTTTAGGGTTGCCAACCAATAAGCGCCCTAAACGCCCAAGATTAACGGTTAGCTTGTCAGCTGAAGATTATGCATTACTGGGGGAAAAATATAGTCTATCTGCAGAACAACAACTTGAAATTAAGAAAAAATTGATGGATGATTTAATCAATTATGTTGATAGTAGTCAGGTTGAATAAATCTGCACTCAGCTCAACGGTTATTCCATTTGATAAAATAATGCCGAGATTGCAATGATAGTCGTACAAAAAGCCATGGAAAAAACTAATTTATACCGCGTCGATGGTTTCGGGGTAAAAAATTACAACTACGGCTTTATCGGCGTAGCATCTTTGATCTTATTTATAACGTTAAATATATCGTTAGGTTACCTAACTTATCAAGCTGAAATTGGGCTTGAAGTCTCACCAGTTAAAAGCTACAGCGATGCGCTATGGCTAATGGTAATGTCTGCAACTACCATTGGATTTGGCGATGTTTACCCCATCACATTTGTAGGTCGAGCATGCGTTTTTGTTATGTTCATTCTAGGTGTTGGTATTTTGGGCGGCATGGGTGCGGTGTTTGTAAATAAAATATTTGGTTTTGCCGATACCAATATTAAGAACCGCGAACTAAGAATGCAAAACGCACAAATTATTGCTCAAAATGTAGAAACAGCTAAAAAACTTATAGTGTTGGAAGAAAAACTCGAAGCACTAACAAAGTCCCTCAATAAATAAAAGCCAGATTAGTTGGCAGAAAATTCAAGTGCATACTATCGCTTATGTATTATACGGTTAGACCTATCATAACATTAATTAAAGTTAGTGCTCACTCCAATGAAACCGTCAGCAAACAAACAAATACTATTAGCCCTGTGATTATTTTGAACCATGATATTTTTATGCCATACTAAAAACTTGTTATTCGTAGAATGTTCAAATTTAATAAAAAAACAGGGATCCCATCATGCTATTAAAAAAATTAACCATAGTAGCCGCTATTGCCATTATAAGTGGTTGTGCTAATAACTCTGCTCTAGAAGCAAATATCTCTCAACTCAATCAAAAAGTGGATAGCTTAACAGATAAAGTTAATAGTCTATCTACTCAAACTAAAGCAGTATCAGCTGAAGTAAACGAATTAGGTATGTCGCAAGAAAAAACTAACCAAGCAGTAAAAGATACTAATGAACGCATTGATAATGTAGTAGCTAGTTACAAAAAGTAATACCCCGTAATTAGCTTAGAAAATGCTTTTGAATAAATAAAACACTAAAATTTTTTTAGTGTTTTATTGTTTTAAAGAAGAAATTTTTAATTTGCATGTAACTCTGTAACCAAACCTTTAGGGTTTGTTACTTGATTTAATAACAGGCTTTTATTTTCAGGGAAGTCGCCGACAAACGCCCTAACAGCAGATGTGATATCAGTTTCACTCACTTCACCATTATCTGGGGTTAGTGGGCTATGTACTTCAATCAACTTTTTGTTTGGCTCGTAAGAAAGCTTTATTGTCTGGTCAACAATTTTTACCGGTGTGTTAATTGCGACATGTTTATATAGCCACTCAATATCATCGTCATATAAACGAATACAACCAGAGCTAGCACGCATACCAATACCAAAACGTTGATTCGAGCCATGCAATAAATACACACTAGTGCCTAAACGCAAAGCATATTTTCCAAACGGGTTATTGGGGCCCGCGGGTACTTCGTCAGCTAACTTTCGACCATGTTCAACAAAGTATCGTGCCTTCATTTCAGTCGTTGGCCGCCAAACGGGATCTTTACGCTTTTCACCTATGTAGCTTATTGTTTTGGGAGTTGCTAAACCTTCCCTACCAACACCCACAGGGAAAACATGAACCTTGTCACTATTTTCTGGAAAATAATACAACCGTAATTCGGGTAGATTAATAATAATGCCTTCACGCTTACCAAAAGGTAGCAACATTTGACTAGGTATAACCAACTGATGCCCTAAAGTAGGGAGAAATGGATCAACACTTGGGTTAGCTGCCATTAAGGCGAGAAAGCCAACATTATAATGTTCGGCAATGCGTTGAAAGTAGTCTCCTTTGATCACTTCATGATATTGCATATCACCAATCAATCGAGAGCCCTCTGGAGGTAAATTATAGGTTTTAGCAGCACTTACAAATACAACAAAGCTAAGGAGAAAACTACAAATCAGCTTTTTGAATGTAAACACATTTGAGAATAAATTTGACATAAAATAACAACAAGCACTAGTAGAGTTTAAACCGTGTAAAAAATTGACCTGTAATAAACCCTAGCTAAAACTACGGGTTTTTACAGGCTACCTATGAAGAATAATTAGCTATTCATGCCAATATGGCGGCATAGCAATAGCGATAGATTTAGTGTTGTTCAATGCGATTAATAAACCTTCCACTTTGCTATTTTGCCACTGAACAATTTTTTTCGGTGGGTTATCAAGTTTCTCTAATTGCAGTTGAATAATCCACAATGAATGTAACTCTGTTATGCCTTGTTTTAAATCAAGCCATGGGCGGCGAAATTTATCACGCAGCTCGTTATCGAATAAACCAGCAAGCCAAGTGCCTGTTAATGAACTGCGATATAGAGGTTTACTCAAGGCGATGTATTGATGACATTGCAAAGTGCTCAAATTGTTCATCTGTTCATTTAGCTCACGTAGACTAAATTTTATTTTATCTTGGGCAAATTTAATCAGTGAGTCGTCTTTCACTTTAGGATCTGTAAGTTGTTGCTGACTTCGAGATAAAAAGAGTTTCAGTATCGACAGTTGTAATTGATTAAACCTACTGCTGTGTAAAAGTTGAGAAATATCATCGTTATTTGGGAAGCGGCGTTTCTCTATTTTAAGCTGTTCAATAAGTTGTTGGCTAAAGTCGAGTTTTTTACGATAATTGCCTGTTTTGTTGGTTAGTTCTTGCAAATGTATTGCGTTATCAACCCAAGCTAATAGATGTATAAAATGGCTTAATCCATCTCTAATAAGCAATTCTTCTGCTGATAAATAATCTGCAAACAACCAAAAACCGTGACGCAAAGTGGCTAATTCAGCTTTAACCTGAACCAAGGTTTGTAAGCTTGGAGCCATTAAGTAGCTTTCAATACTCTTTTGCAAACGCGTAAACCCTTGACTTAGGCCGTGTGTAAAAGCTGAAGCAATTGAGTCACTGCGCTTTTCACAAATATAACCAGCTTGTTGAGATTGATTTAATGCGGGTTCTGCTCGCCAAAGCACATAACCGCGTGCGGCTTTGCTTTTAATACCAGGTCGAAGTGCTAACACATTAAAAAGTAGCGTAGCTAAATTAAATAAAGCCGATGTTTCACCTTCAACCAGTTCAAACTCAAGTTCATGTATACTTTCTTTTTTGTCTGAGCTGGTAATTTCACCTTGATCGTAAGCCAGTTCAACCACGTTGCCACTTTTATCGGTAATGAGCCAAGTGCAGCGTTTAAAGTTAGTGTCGAATAAAGCGACTAACTCTCGTTGAATATGCTCGGGAGATTGATCTTCGTGCCAAATTACATTTGGAAAAAGCGACAATATTGGGCGTTCGCTTGCTATATCAACATTATATTCAGGTCGGCTATGTAAACCACCTACAACCTGACCAGCTGTTTTAATTGTTTGCTCAATATGATTATTATTACGACGAACTCTTAAGCCCATATCATGATGGCGTAAGTTCAAATCGGGCGTATCAAAGTAGCAATTAGCCAATTGCTTTTCCTGATAGCTAAATTGAATATTTTCGTGGTTAAGAGTTTGGCTGATCTTTTCTTGGGTATTATCGCCTAAAACTAAATATTTAAGCTCTATTTCGGTTGTCATACTTTTCCAATAGTAGTTATAAATCAAGCTTATTAACTGCAGTTACAATATTTTTGCACATTTACAGTAAATAATAGTCTCAATCTTACATGATTGTTATTTTATAGCAAAAATCTTAGAAATCTAGGCGCTATCACTTGCTATCACTCCTGCAAAGTCCTACTATCTTTGCCATTCTCTGTTTAAAATGGCGCTATTGGTTATTTCATGATGAACATAAAAAAAACATTCGTTACTCTACTATTTTTAACTCCTTTATTTTCTTTCGCCGAAGAGGCCGATTCAACGACTACGGCTGGCTATATCTCTGAAGATTTAATTGTTTATATGCATACAGGTGCTGGCAAAAACTATCGCATACAAGGTACTGTTAACTCTGGTGAAAAAGTAGAGTTAACTGGTAATTCAAATAATGATTACAGCGAAATAATTACTGATAAAGACCGCATAGGTTGGATCGAAAGCAAGCATGTTTCAACCAAACCAGGCATGCGTTATGTTATCGCTGACTTAAATGAAAAACTCGCTAGTTTTCAATCAGGCAAAAGTGATATGACTCAGCAACTTAATGACGCCACTTTAGAAATTGACGCATTAAAGTCTGAACGCAGTGATCTACAAAATAGCATTTCTGCACTCAACATGGACTTAACACAAACAAAATCACAATTGAAAAATCAAGACACTAGTATTAAAAAACAATGGTTTTTTAATGGCGCAATCGTCTTAGGTATTGGTTTATTATTTGGTTTGATCTTACCGCGTTTATTTTCAAAACGTAAATCAAGTATGGAAAACTGGGGCTAACTTTTAAAATTAAATTTTAAAAGTTAGGCTAAATATCACTTAAAGAACTGAAAATCTTATTTTGAAATTACATAAATTATCTTACACGCTATTTTTGTTTTGCTTTTTCACGTCTGCAGAACCTTGGATTGATACATCAAATATTTATCTTAGATCAAGTATTCAACAACTTGCTGATGCAGGCCACATAAAAACACCCGTTACAACATTTCCATTAATGTGGCTCGATATTGGGCGTGACTTAAAGCATGTTGATTACTCTTCTTTAAATAGCGCGGAAAAACAAGCCTTTGATTATGTAAATCATCAATTTCGAATGGCCAAAAATAACAGTAAAAAATTAGAGCTTAATATTGCCAATAAAGACAAACGTTTCACAAGTTTTGGCGAGGATTTTAGAGACAAAAACAATATAAAAATCCAAACAAGCCATATGACAGAATCGTTTGCTTTTGGTCTTTCCACCAGTTATACGTTCTCTCCAGAAGATAATGACAAAACCCGTTTTGATGGTAGTTATGTTGCAGGCTTTATTGGTAACTGGGTGGTTTCATTAGGTAAGCAAGATAGATGGTGGGGCCCGGGCTGGGATAGCAACTTAAGCTTAACTAATAACGCTAGGCCTATTCCAGCGCTTTCAATATCCCGCAGATCGGCAATACCTTTAGAAATTCCATTCACCGAAATTGAAATCCCTTGGACCGTAACTTCATTTATGGGCGTTATGGACGATAAACGCGTTATTGATGACACCCTGTTGTGGGGCTTCAGGTTAAATTTTCAGCCATTCGACGGTTTAGAAGTCGGTCTTACTCGTTTAGCACAATTTGGCGGTAAAGACCGTTCACAAAGCTTAAGCACTTTTTTCAATGTACTCGTGGGTAAAGACAATTGTGGCGCTTCAGGACTTGATTGCGGCGTAAATAAAGAAAATGAACCTGGTAATCAACAAGCAGGATACGATTTACGTTATTCATTCAACGTACTAAATACCCCTATTGGTTTGTATGGCCAATATTTTGCAGAAGATGGTGATAACAGTGGCTCATCATTAAGCTTTTTGACTGAACCCAAAGTGCAAGTAGGTATTGATACTAACTTAAAGATCTTTTCAGCTCATACAAAGGTTTATTTAGAATATACCGACACCTACGCAGACTGTGCTGATATAGATAACAGAAACATTGGTAACTGCTACTATGAGCATCATATTTATCAAACAGGTATGCGTTACCAGCAAAGAACCTTAGGTAACTTATACGATAATGATGCAACGAGCGTGGTTTTAGGCTTTATTTCTACCATTGATCAAAATACAAATGTAACGAGCAAAATTCGTCACTTACAACTGAATACAGATAACAATGATAAAGCACCAGGAAATAATATTATTGGAAATCCGCTTACAGAAGTAGCGGAAGACTTGATCATGGTATCGACTAAGGTTCAGCATAGTTATAAAAACTGGCGATATACCTTGGGTTTAGACCTCAGTCGATCTACATTTGAAAATGACATTAAAGATAAAAAACAAGCAAACTTATTTTTAAAAGTTGAATATAATCTTTAACACAGGTAAAAATATAATTACTTAAATAAATTTTTTCTAAACTGCGAGTTCATGACTTAAAAATCATGAGCAATAAAAGGTAATTAAGATGTCCATAATCAATAACTGTCCCGTATATGTCATTAATTTAGACTGTGCAACTGAACGATTATTAAATATGGACAAACAACTTTCAGAGATAAATGTCGCCTTTGAAAGAATTCCTGCCGTTAAAGGTAACAATTTAACAACTACTGAAATTAACCAAGAATATTCCAAAATACTGAATAAGAAGTATTTTAGAGCAGATTTAAGCATGGGTGAAATTGGCTGTTACATTAGCCACAGAAATGTTTGGCGTAAAATGGTCGCTGAAAATATAGCCTTTGCGGTTATACTAGAAGATGACATGAATATTGAAAGTAACTTTATCCAACTCTTCTCACTTTCCGAGACATTAAGCAAATACGATCTGATTAAATTAGCTGATAATAGAAACCATGAACCCAAACAAATTAGTTCATTAGATCAACAGTTTGAATTAATCAATTTTACAAAAATCCCTAACTGTGCAACAGGTTATACGCTTAATCTAGCTGGTGCTAAAAAGCTGCTTGCAAGAGATAAGTTCTATCGCCCTGTTGATATTGATATGCAGTTTTGTCAAGAGCTAGACTTGTCTGTATTTGGTTTACGCCCTTATCCGATTAGTGAAAACAAGAACTTCGCTAGTGATATAACACTATTGAATGGTGGGTTTCATGGTACTAAAAGCACCAATTTCATTCGTAATATAAAATACAGAATACACTTATGGTACTTAAGGAAAACGCACTTATCAGGAGAGTTATAATCGCTTAATAACATTATTTTTAACGCATGAGATTAAAGCTTCCAGTATTTCAATTTTTTACGCATTTTAAATTGTCTAAATAGATCAAAGGGCTTAGGTTTAAGACTTGATTTCTCTTCAATAGTCTTATCAATCGCATCTAGCAGGCGATAAGATGACCTTCCATCCATGTATGGATGCGTACAATCAATATACTTCTGAATATTATCCATTAAACATTGAGGTTTTTGCAGGGCATACTCAATTGACTCTTCAAGTTTATCAGCTGAATTAATATCAATTAAATAATCACCTGGTGATATATTATTGAAAGTAACAACTGGCTTACCTTGTAATAAAAACATGATAAGTACAGAAGAGGTATCACAAACCATAATATCTGCTCGCTTCAGCAGGGGGATAACATCATCAGTTTCAACAAAGCTTAAGTGTTCATTTTGAATTGATTTATATTTATCAACTATGCTTCTATCCATTTTAGGATGAAATTGAATTAACCAATTCCATTTACCTGTCTCACTTAAAGATTTTATTGTTTCAAAAAGGTGTGGTGCACAGGTTAATTGCTTAGAAAATGTTGAACACATTAATATTGTCGACTTTACTGTTTTATCGACGTTATTATTGGTAAATAAAGGATCTAATGCGCACCAACCTGTTTCAATGACTTTAAACGTTTGATGCTTTTCAGCTAAACGTTGAAATTGAGCAGTCGAATCTGGCCCCTGCGTGCAATATAAATCAAAACAATTACGCACTTTATAATGATCATTATGTCCTTTTTTATCTACTTTTCCTGCATCAAAACCATGGAAAACCGCAACATTAATTCCTGGGAAAAATGTTGGTGCTATATTGGCAGGAAAAATAACAGCATCAGGATCATATTTAATAACGTCATCAACACTCTTTAATATTTTTTCGTCTGCAGTAAAATAGGATAAATTAACCGCACTACCCTGTACAAACCAATAAACATCTCTGTTGCTATTGCGAATGGCTTCTTGTAATGGTCTTAAAATAGCGAAGCTATAGTTTTGAGATATATTTAAAACAAACTTTTTTGCTTGCATTTTGGGCTCATAAAATAGTGCAATAGGAGAGTGGTAGATATTAGCAAGTTATATGTTAAAAATCAGCTACAGATAAATCGAGATTAAAAATAAGGTTATATGCAAAATAAAAACCTTATAACTTATAATATATAACAAAATCACAATTGACAGCACAGTGATAAATGCGCTATTAATAACG
>NZ_JACGWF010000033.1:0-40132 GCF_014077595.1 Colwellia sp. 6M3
AGCCTAAACCGTGCTAGATAACTTATTAAAACAGTTCGTTGGGGTGACCCCTTGGAACTGGAGCGCATTTTAGAGATTTTTGACCTCACGTCAACACCTAAAGTGCATTTAATTTCTAAAATGTGTTTGTTTGCTTTTTAATTATACAAGATGATTGAATATGCATCATAAAGTACATTGAATTGCGCTAAAACCATTATAATTAAGAAGTTCTACTAAAGTATCTAGTCACAAAAAAAGCCGCTAGATAACTAGCGGCTTTGCTTGGCAATATAGACATTGCTTCTTATATGGCGGTGAGGGAGGGATTCGAACCCTCGAAGGCTTGCGCCTTACACACTTTCCAGGCGTGCTCCTTCGGCCACTCGGACACCTCACCAAAAAACATAAAACATAAACATTGATATTTTTACGTGCTATCTGCACGGTCTGGGAATTTAGCCGCTGAACACGCTAGGCGTGTTAACTCAACTTGGCGGCCATTCGGACACCTCACCATATATCTTTCTATCTACTGAGCTCTATGTACTGAGCTCTATGTACTGAGCTCTATGTACTGAGCTCTATGTACTGAGCTGGGCTATGTTAGGAAAATAAACTTCATAACGCAACTTAATTTAACCAAAATACAAGCAGTTGCTTATTTAACACACAACCGGTATTAAGTTTACTTATTCTTATTCAACTCAGCATTAAAGTTCAACATGCGATCAAGTGATTTCAGTGCACCTGTACGCAGTTTCATATCAACAAACACCTCTCGACCTTCAGGGTTTAATAATGCTTGTTCAATTTCCTTCAAACCATTCATTGCCATCCAAGGACAATGCGCACAACTTTTACAAGTAGCGCCTTCACCTGCAGTAGGTGCTTCAAAAAACTCTTTATCAGGACATAACTGCTGCATTTTGTAAAAAATGCCGCGATCAGTAGCCACAATGAATTTTTTATTTGGGAGTTCTTGCGCCGCTTTAATTAATTGGCTGGTAGAACCTACTGAGTCAGCAAGATCAATTATCTCTGCAGGTGACTCAGGGTGGACAAGTACAGCGGCATCTGGATGAAGCGCCTTCATGTCTATTAGAGCTTTGGTTTTAAACTCGTCATGAACAATACATGCTCCTTGCCACATTAGCATATCAGCACCAGTTTGCTTCTCAATATATGCGCCTAGGTGACGATCTGGGCCCCAAATGATTTTCTCACCTAAGTCATCAAGGTGTTCAACAATTTCTAAAGCACATGATGATGTTACTATCCAATCAGCTCGGGCTTTAACAGCAGTAGATGTATTAGCATACACAACAACAGTTCGGTCTGGGTGTTGATCACAAAAAGCATTAAACTCTTCAATTGGACAGCCTAAGTCAAGCGAACACGTAGCCTCCAATGTTGGCATTACTACTGTCTTTTCAGGCGTAAGTACTTTAGCAGTCTCTCCCATAAAGCGAACACCAGCGACGATAAGTGTATCTGCTGGATGGTGGTTACCAAATCTTGCCATTTCTAATGAGTCAGCAACACAACCACCTGTTTCTTCTGCTAATGCTTGAATTTCAGGATCAGTATAGTAATGCGCGACAAGCACAGCGTTTTTTTCTTTCAATAATATCTTGATACGTGCTTTATACTCTTCACGCTCTACATCACTTAAAGGAGTAGGCTTTTTCGGAAATTGAAAGTCAAAGTCAACGGCTAAATTTGCTTGGGTCATATGTATTCTCAATGAGTACCTTAAAAAACGTGAGAATTATAAGGTATAGAAGAATAAAAGTGTACTATGAATATGCCTAAGAGTAGATCTGATTAAGCTAAGTAATAATGATTCAGTGAGGTTAAATATTATTGAGTAATATTAAATTAGAGTGGTGTTCGAATACTTGGAGGTATTGTAGATAAATATGATGATTAAAAGTGGTCGGTCGTGAAGGATTTGAACCTTCGACAAATTGGTTAAAAGCCAACTGCTCTACCAACTGAGCTAACGACCGATAAACTACTTTTAATTTTTAGAACGAAATTGCAAGCTGCGAATTTCTTTATCACTTATACTTAATAACATATTAAGAAAAGTGGTCGGTCGTGAAGGATTTGAACCTTCGACAAATTGGTTAAAAGCCAACTGCTCTACCAACTGAGCTAACGACCGATATATACTTCAAAAACAAATACCCAAACACTTCATTGGTAAAAGTGGTCGGTCGTGAAGGATTTGAACCTTCGACAAATTGGTTAAAAGCCAACTGCTCTACCAACTGAGCTAACGACCGGTATTTGTTTTGCGTTGTCCTACTTGGTCAACGCGGGGCATATAATACTCATAATTTTTTTAAGTGCAACAACAATCTTCCCCTTTTTCCAACTTTATTGTTTGTTCGAACAAAAAGTCAGCAAAGCGTGCAAGTTATCAGCAATAATTATGGTTTTAAGTTTTTTAATCTTGGTTGTGCAAGTTTTGCTGCACTAGAATTTGGATACTCTGCCATGAGTTTCTTATATACCGCAATCGCTTTATCTTGGTTATTTTCTTTTTGTTCAACCATTGCAAGCTTCAACATTGCGTCACTACGTTTACTAGAATCAGGATAATTATTCACGACAACATCAAATTCTTGACGTGCTTTGCCTAATTCGCCTTTATTAAACAATAGTTGACCTAACCAATAATGTGCATTGGCTGCATAACTTGAGTTAGGGTACCTTTGATTGAACGCTTCAAACTCTGGAATAGCTTGTTCATAACGTTTATCTTTTAATACCATATTCACAGCGCGATCATAGGCTTCATTTTCAGTTAAATTATTACTGTAATTTGCCTGGCCAGAACCAGTTGAAGCTGCACTAATTGTTGCCGGTATTTGATTCGCGGGCTTTAACGCTTCAGAGACTCGACGATCAAGCTCTTGATACAACTCACGTTGACGATCAAGTACCTGACTTAACTGATAGGTGTGTAACTCTGTAATGCCACGTAGCTCATTAACTTCATTTTGTAACTCATCAAGTTGTCTTTGTACATTGACTTGCGCACGGTTACGGGCATCAAGCTTACGCTCAAGACTAACAAGCTGATCACTTAAGCTTGATTTGGCACCACTAGTGGACGTGCCTGCGTTAATTTCAATAACAGGAGCAGGTTCAGCTGCTACTGCCAAATTGGCAGCAACAGCAAACGACATCCCGAATAGAATACTATTGGGTTTCATTTAATTACCTGATTAATAGACCAATACTGCACGACGGTTTTTAGCAAACGCGCCTTCGCTACGATCTTTAACCATTGGCTTTTCTTCACCGTAGCTAACTGTACTAAGTTGTGAAGCTGAAACGCCCATGTTTTCTAAAAACGTTTCAATCGATTTTGCACGACGCTCGCCTAATGCAATGTTGTATTCAGGTGTACCGCGCTCATCTGCATGGCCTTCAATTAATACATTTACATTAGAGTTTTCGTTAAGAAATTTTGCATGCGCTTCAAGAATCGCAGCAAAGTCACCACTTACTGAAGATTTATCAAAATCAAAGTAAACGATATGTTCTGAACGAAGCTTTTCAATTTCTTGACGTTTTTTAGCTTCAATAGCGTCAGCACGTTGCATTGCTTCAACTTTTACACGCTCTGCATCGTCACGAGCTTTTTGTTCTGCCATAGCAGCTTGGTTATTCTGCATTGCACTAGCATCTTCACTAGCTGTGTCAGACGAACTACAAGCTGATAAAGCCATGATAGGTAAAACAACTGCTAAGGCTTTTACTGTTTTATTAAAGCGCATTTTATGTGTCCTTATTATTTATAAATTAAAGTTATTAATATTTATTATAAAAATGGTGACCATGAAGGTGACTTCACTTCGCCATTAAGTGCTGGCAATCTTGCCTTAAACCTTCCATCTACGGAAACTAAACTTAGTACCTGACGGTTATTGTGTAAAGTACTATAAATAATCATACCACCGTTAGGTGAAATACTAGGGGACTCATCTAAGCGTGTTGATGTTAACACTTGGAAAATCCCAGAATCAAATTCTTGTTTGGCTAGATGATACTTGCCGCGTGTGCGATTTACCATCACTAATTGTCGACCGTCTGGTGTTAATGAGCCACCTAGATTCATTTCGCCGTCAAATGTTAGCCTTCTAACTTTGCCATCGACTAAATTTACGCGATATAACTGCGCTTTTCCACCACGTTCTGAACTAAATATTAATGAATTACCATCTGGTGTCCAGCTTGGTTCTGTATCAATAGCACGATGACGCGTTATGCGACGCAATTTTTTAGTTGCAACATTCATAACATAAAGCTCTGGATTACCATCTTTGGATAATACCATTGCTAAACTTTTACCATCAGGTGACCATTTTGGAGCACTGTTAATACCTTCAAACGAACTGATTAAATTACGTTGTCCAGAGTATATGTCAATAATATGAATTTGTGCTTGTCTGTTTTCAAACGTTACATAAGCTAATTGGTTACCACTTGGATGCCAAGCAGGTGACATTAAAGGTTCTCTAGAGCTTAATAAAACATGTTCGTTAAAACCATCATAATCAGCAACCACTAACTGATATGGGTATTCACCTTCATCACGAACAATAACGTAGGCAATTTTTGTTAAAAATGCGCCGCGTGTCCCTGTCAGTTTTTCATAAACAACATCACTAATACGGTGAGCATAGCGACGAAATTGGTCGGCTCCGACTTCTACCGTGCTTTCATCAAGTATATGATCAGAGGTGCCAACTAACTCGCCGTTACTTAACATTTGAGTTTCGCCGCCAGTTACTTGTCCACGAATAACGTCAACAAGCTGATATTTAATTTTATAACGACCTATTGAGGTTTCACTAACCTCACCAATGACAACAGCTTCAACGCCCTCGCTTGCCCATGCAGCATAATCAATTTGACTATCATCATTAGGGGCTTGTGGAAAACGAGACTCGTTAATGGGATTAAACTTACCGCTGCGCAGTAAATCATCACTGATCACTTTTGATAAACGCTCTGGCATTACACCAACACCTGTCCATTTGAATGGCACAACAGCAATTGGTCGAGCGCTATCTATACCTTCTGTGATAACAATTTCTAGGGTTGCTAAGGCTTGTTTTGATAACAAAGAAGCAAAGAATAGTAAAAATAAAGTTACTTTTTTCATAGAGTTGGTTATTTTCCTAATTTATACAAAAGCTTAATTAAATTTGTCAGGTGCTACTGTTAAACTGATTGTTCTCATTTCTCGAAATATTTCAGGGTCTTTAGAAACGGGTAAAGTACCTGCTTTATAAACAGCTGTTTTTGCCGCTTCACAAACTCTTCTATCACCCTGACCTGTAACTACATTCGTAACAAAGCCTGATGGTGCAAGACTTATAGTTAATTTACAAGACTTACCTTCCATAGTACTACGATCTGTAATTAAATTGCGTTTAATCGTTTGTGTAATTAATGCGGTAAATCGGCCAATTTCAGTCATCATTTGTTGGCGTCTTGCTTGTTGACGACTTGCCATTTCTTCAGCCATTTGTTGCTCAATTAACTCTTGCTGAGCCGCGCGCTCGCGTGCTTCTTGTTCTTTACGTTTTTGTTCAGCTGCTTTCTTTTTACGTAAATCGTCCGCTTTTTTAGCTGCTTTTTCTTCTTTTATACGTTCCGCTTTAGCTTTTGCTGCAGCTTCATCAGCTTGTTGTTTTTCAAGTATTTTTTGTTTACGAAGTTTATCGGCCGCATTTGCTTTAGCTTTTTTAGCCGCAATATCGGCCGCTTTTTTCTCTTGTGCTTTTTTCTTTCTTTCACGCTCAAGCGTTTTAATGCGTTTTTCTTCGTTCAATTTTTTTGTTTTAGCCGCGGCAATACTGTCTTCAAGTTCTTTAAGCTTGCGTGCTTTATCAGCATCTTGCTTTTTTAACTTATTTATTTGTGCATCAACGGTACTTTTTTCAACAAGTACCGCTTGAATAGGTTCAATTTGTACCGCGCTTGGTGTTGGTTTAGGTGGCGTTGAAAAATCGCCCCAGAGCAACACCACAGCAAGCCCTACATGAATCGCAACACTTAACGCTAACGGGGTAGAATCCTTCAGTGACACTACTTACTCTCCGGACTATCAGTCATTAAACCAACCGAAGGTACACCTGCTACTTTTTGCAATAAAACCATTAGTTGGATCACGGCATCATAGGAAACAGCACCATCACCATTAACAACAACAGGTGTGTCAGGTGCGGTTTTTAAATGAGCAGCAACTAAAGTTGCAACCTCTTGTGCCGACATTGGTTCATTTTTACTGGTACCAACAGCTAAATAATAATTACCTTTTGCATCAACTGATGCAACTAAAGGTGGCTTCATATCTTTGCTTAATGGCTCTGCATCAGCTTGCGGCAAATCTACTTTAACGCCTTGTGTTATTAATGGTGCTGTTACCATAAAAATAATCAGCAACACTAACATTACATCAATATAAGGTACTACATTTATCTCAGCAACCTTGCGGCGCCTAACTCGATTATACATAGTTAATACCTACCTTAGCCGTGTTGCTCTGTCGCTGTTTGACGTTGTAAAATACTTGCAAACTCTTCCATAAAATTACCGTAGCTATTTTCAAGTTTTTCAACGTTATGGCTAAATCGGTTAAATGCCATAACCGCAGGAATAGCTGCAAACAAACCCATTGCCGTTGCGATGAGTGCCTCAGCAATTCCGGGTGCAACCATTGCAAGTGTTGCTTGTTCAACAGCACCTAAAGCAATAAATGAATTCATGATCCCCCATACGGTACCAAATAAGCCAATATAAGGGCTTATAGAACCAACGGTTGCCATGAAAGGTAAGTGAGTTTCTAAACTATCGACTTCTCTTGATAATGCAACACGCATTGCTCGATGAGTACCATCAACAATAACTTGTGGTGCGTAAGCATGTGATTTTCGTAAACGTGCAAACTCTCGAAAACCTGAAACAAAAAGATTTTCAATGCCATCAATATGTTCTTTTGCAGAAACTTCGCTATAAAGCTTACTTAAATCAGCTCCACTCCAAAACTTATCTTCAAAGTCTTGTAATTGAGTTCTTGCTGCTATTAACACTTTACGACGTTGAAATATCATGGTCCATGAGGCTATTGAAAAGCCTAATAAGGTCAACATTACCAGTTGAACTAATAAACTAGCTTCTAAAAATAAATCAAAAAATGAAATCTCAGCTGACACGTTTTAATGCTCCTAATATGCTGTTGGGGATAATACAAGGTTTAGCGATAGATAGGTTAACACAGGCTACTTTAATTTCAGCCGTACATAACGTTATCTGATTCTGATTCACAATTTGTTGCGAAAAAATCAAACTAGCAGATTTTAAACGGATTATTGTGCTCGTAATTGTTAATAAATCGTCGAGTTTTGCAGACGCCTTATTTTCCATCGCAACCTTTGTGACTACAAAGCCGATGTTTTGTTCTAAAAATATTGATTGATTAATACCAAGCTCGCGTAACCACTCTGTTCTTGCGCGTTCAAGGAATTTCAAATAGTTAGCGTAATAGACAATACCACCGGCATCGGTATCTTCATAATAAACACGAACCTTGTGTTGAAAACTAAGTAATGACATGTAATTTATTCAAGTTAGCTAGCGATAAAATTTTAGATGCTTATCATAATAGATAAAGCTCACGTGGAACAAGGGCTAAGATAAATTCTTTGTAATAATTTAAGTAAAAACAAGAGTGAATTATGGTTGAATTTTACTTAATCCGAATACTTTAGCGAGCAGTGCCCTGCTCTTAAGGTACTTAAAGATTTAGCGCGGTATATTTTAAATTTTTTCACATTAGTTTTTCTAATGATAAATATAATTATTTTTCGTTTGTTCAATAGCGTACGTAACAATATAATACGCTTGTTTTCTGGACTCAGACATGAATATTGTTTACTAAAAAGTATTCCTGTCACCCTTAAATGTTTTGAATAGGTGTTGTTACCTTTCTCTCTGATATTTTATAGGAACCCCATTTCCTTCTATCAACTTACATTATAAGTTGGCCCACATATTATGTATGTGGGCTTTTTTTTGCCTAAATTTCAATGAAAAGAATTTATTGATAAGTGATAAGTGATAAGTACGGTTGGATTTTTACGTTAACTATCACAATAGCTATAACTTAAGTATCCTGAACAGCTAAAAAACAAAAGGCACCTAAAGGTGCCTTTAATAAGTAATATAAACAAATGTTAGCTTGGAAAATCTAAACCAAAATGCAAATAAGCTCTACTGGTGGCAATTCTGCCTCGGGGTGTTCGTTGTAAGAAACCTTGTTGAATAAGAAAAGGCTCTAGTACATCTTCAATAGTTTCACGTTCTTCACCAATGGCTGCGGCAATGTTATCGAGCCCTACCGGACCACCAGCAAATTTATCAATAATTGCTTCTAATAGTTTTCTGTCCATTAGATCAAAGCCCTCATTATCTACTTCTAACATATCTAAGGCACTAGCTGCTGTTGCTTTACTTACTATGCCATCAGTTTTTACATCAGCGTAATCTCTAACTCTGCGCAATAAACGATTAGCAATACGTGGTGTGCCACGAGAGCGCCTTGCTACTTCAAAAGCGCCTGCCTGTGCTATATCTAAGTTTAAAAAATGTGCTGAGCGCATGACAATTTCAGTTAGTTCTTGAGTATTGTAAAACTCTAACCGTTGAACTATGCCAAATCGGTCGCGTAGCGGCGAAGTGAGTGCGCCTGCTCGAGTCGTAGCACCTATTAAAGTAAATGGGGGCAAATCAAGTTTAATTGAACGTGCTGCAGGTCCCTCACCTATCATAATATCTAATTGATAATCTTCCATTGCAGGGTACAAAATTTCTTCGACTACCGGACTTAAACGATGAATTTCATCAATAAACAATACATCGTTTTCTTCAAGATTTGTCAGTAATGCAGCCAAGTCTCCGGCTTTTTCCAGCACGGGACCTGAAGTTGTCCGGATACTTACACCCATTTCATTTGCAACAATATTAGCTAGCGTTGTTTTACCTAAACCTGGAGGACCAAAAATTAATAAATGATCAAGCGGCTCTTCTCTTTTCAAGGCCGCAGCAATGAAAATTTCCATTTGCGACTTTACGTGTTGTTGCCCGGTATAGTCTGACAGCATTTTAGGTCGAATAGCGCGATCAACCGTTTCATCTTCACGGCTTGCTATCGGTTCAATTAATCGATCTGCTTCTATCATGTATTACTCTTTGGAAATATTAATTAGCGCACTAAGCACTACACTTGATAAACTTGTCTTCAACCTAATGCACTTAGCCTTGTTTATAACATTGCTTTTAAAGCATTGCGGATCAAATCTTCGCTAGTTTTAGTCGCTTCATACACTGACTTAACCGCTTTATCAGCTTGCTGTTGACTATACCCTAAAGACACTAATGCGTTAATAGCATCGCCTTTATTATCACTAACAAAAGTATTGGCTTGATTAACATCTGTTGGCATCATATGAGCAAGTGCATCGCTACTGTTAGTTTGCCAATCTTTAAGCCTATCACGCATTTCAATCAACAAACGTTCTGCTGTTTTTTTGCCAACACCGGGAATTTTTACAATAGTGGTTAAGTCGTCATGTATTACACAACTCACAAATTGGTCGGCAGACATGCCTGATAAAATAGCTAAGCCTAATTTAGGGCCAACACCATTAACTTTAATCAGCAATCGAAATAGCTTACGCTCAACTTTATTAGCGAAGCCATAAAGTAACTGCGCATCTTCACGAACAACAAAGTGAGTATAAAGGGTGGCTTCTTGATTAACTTCGCCTAATGCATAAATGCTAGTCATGGGCATAGTAACTTCGTAGCCAACTCCATGGCATTCTATTAAAATTTCAGGGGCCATTTTTTCTATTAATGTGCCACGTAAACGTCCAATCACGGATTAACCTTTAACGAGAAATGATCTATGTCGCCACCATACCACTAGATATTTATACAGTAAAGTTTAAGGCGTTATTTATTTCACACTAAATTTTTTCCGATTAGCTAACGTCATAAGCTCTAACGTAAGCGTCCTCTAACTGTTTTACTGGCTTGACCTGACAGTTTACTGATCGAGTCATGACTGTGTGCATGACAAAGTGCAACGGCTAATGCATCTGCGGCATCAGCTTGGGGTGTACCTGGTAATTTCAATATAGTTTTAACCATATGCTGTACTTGAGTTTTATCTGCCGCTCCAGTACCCACAACTGATTGTTTTATTTGTCTAGCCGAATACTCCGCTATTGTTAAGCCATTGTTGGTTGCCGCAACAATAGCCGCCCCCCGAGCCTGTCCTAGCTTTAATGCTGAGTCAGGATTCTTCGCCATAAAAACTTGTTCAATAGCAAACATATCCGGCTGAAATTGTAGGATAATCTCACTTACGCCAGCAAAAATGGTTTGCAAGCGCATGCCTAAATCTTCACCTGAAGCGGTTGCTTTAATGCAACCGCTACCTAAATAGATGAAATTTCGTCCCTGCTGTTTAATAACACCATAGCCAGTTAAACGTGATCCAGGATCTATGCCTAAAATAATACTCACTAAAAGTACCTTTAATAATCAGTTAAGTGTGGTTGAAAAAAAACGCACGAATAAAGCCTAAGTAGCATTCATTCGTGCGTTCTAATTATTTTTTAATATTAACCGTTAAATCAATACTAAAAACTCTGAAACGAAAATTATTCTGCTTTTTCGCCAGTATCAGTTTCTTTTTCCAAACAAGCAATGCCTAATTCTTTTAACTGAGTAGGGTTGGCAAAGCCAGGTGCATTAGTTAATGGACAAGCAGCAGTCGTTGTTTTCGGGAATGCCATTACATCACGAATCGAACTTGCACCTGTCATCAACATGACTAAACGGTCTAAACCAAATGCTAAGCCTGCATGTGGTGGAGCACCGTATTGTAATGCCTCGAGTAAGAAGCCAAACTTCTCTTGGGCTTCTTCATCACTGATACCCAAAATACGAAATACAGCCGCTTGCATGTCTTGATTATGGATACGGACAGAGCCACCACCTAATTCACAGCCATTTAACACCATGTCGTAAGCATCTGACAACGCGCCAACCGGGTTAGCTTCTAGTTCAGCAGCGGTTAAGTTAGTCGGAGCGGTAAACGGGTGATGAATTGCATGCATATGACCATCAGCTTCTTCAAACATTGGGAAATCTACTACCCAAAGTGGCTTCCACTCGCCTTGCAATAATTCAAGATCTTCACCAATTTTAAGGCGCAGTGCACCAAGTGACTCTGTTACTACATTATAAGTATCTGAACCGAAGAAAATAATATCGCCAGTTTTAGCATTAGTACGCTCTAATAAAGTGTTTACTGCGTCTTCAGTTAAAAATTTCAAGATCGGCGACTGCAAACCTTCAAGGCCAGCGTCACGATCATTGACTTTCAACCATGGCATGCCCTTAGCGCCGTAAATGCCAACAAATTTAGTTAATTCGTCAATACCTTTACGAGAGAATTTATCGGCGCCGCCTGGTACACAAATAACCGCTACTCGACCTTTCTCGTCGTTAGCTGGTCCAGAAAACACTTTAAATTCAACATCTTTTAAAATGTCAGCAACATCTACAATTTCGAGTGGATTACGAAGATCTGGCTTATCTGAACCAAATCGCGTCATCGCCTCAGAATAAGCCATACGTGGGAACTCACCAAGATCTACATTAAGTAGTTCTTGGAATAACCCGCGGATCATCGTTTCAGTAACTTCCATTACTTGATCAGAGCTCATAAAAGAAGTTTCAATATCAATTTGAGTGAACTCGGGTTGGCGATCAGCACGTAAATCTTCATCACGGAAACATTTAACTATTTGGTAGTAACGTTCCATACCTGACATCATCAACAATTGTTTAAATAACTGTGGTGATTGCGGTAGAGCAAAAAATTGACCTTTGTGTGTGCGGCTTGGCACCAAGTAATCACGTGCACCTTCAGGAGTGGCAGCGGTTAAAATTGGCGTTTCAATATCCAAGAATCCTTGAGACTCTAATGATGAACGCACAGCTGAAGTGACTTTAGCGCGAAAACGCATACGTTCGGTCATTTCTGGACGACGTAAGTCAAGGTAACGATATTTTAAACGTTGCTCTTCAGAGTTCTTCTGTTTTGAATCTAAAGGTAACGGCGCAGACTTGTTTAAAATAGTAAGCTCTAAGCCTAATACTTCAATCGCACCCGTAGCCATATCTTTATTTACTTGGCCGTCAGGACGAGCACGTACTTTACCTTTAACTTGAACACAAAATTCATTGCGCAAGGTGTTGGCTTTTTCTAGAACATCAGGAAAGTCAGGATCATAAACAACTTGCACTATGCCTTCACGGTCGCGTAAATCTAAGAAAATTACTGCACCTAAATCACGACGACGATTAACCCAACCACAAAGAGTGACTTCCTGACCCACATGAGATTCATTAACCTCACCACAATAAAGACTACGCATGTATTTACCTTGAAAATTAAATAATAGTCATTGAATTAAGTAATCGTTCACTTACTTAATTCAATGGCAAAAAGCTAGATAAGCCATAAGTGTTGGCAAACACCTAAAACTTATTATGATAAAAAATTGCCGACATTATAAAGCAATGCGGGGCAAAGTCACCCGACATTCCTTCAATAATATGAGTTATATAATGAATTAAACTTTAGTATCGCTTTTACGATTAAAAGCGTAATGATTTTTGCCTGCTGCTTTAACGTCATACATTAATGAATCTGCAACTTTTAACAATTCGTTATCAGAGTCACCATCGTCTGGATACATTGCAATACCAATACTACAGCCAATATATGCGTTTACTTCAGGTAATTGAATCGGTTGTTGGATAATCTTCAATACTTTGTCTGCAACATACCCTGCTTCGTTTTGATTATGCAGCCCAGTCAGTAGTAATACAAACTCATCACCGCCAAAACGCACAACGGTATCAGACTCGCGTACACAGCCTTTTAAACGATTCGCTATCTCAATTAATAATTCATCGCCAATATCGTGTCCGTAAGTATCATTGATATCTTTAAAGCCATCTAGATCGATAAACAATACGGCAACCAATAACTTTTGCCGTTGATGAAAAGTAATGGCTTTATTTAGCCTATCTTTTAATAACACACGATTAGCAAGGCCAGTGAGATCATCATGCGTAGCCATGTATTCCATTTTTTGCTCTAATTTTTTTCTATTTTTGATTTCTTGATATAAACGACGATTCCACACCATAATAACAATAATAATGATAAAAATTAGAGCGCCCACTTGTAGGGCCACACGCAATACAACATTTTTATCTAGGCCGGTTTCAATATTAATATCAAACCATTTTTCGTAAACCTGTTGACTATCAAGATCTGAAAGGCTTAAAACAGCCTTATTTAATATACTGGCTAATACAGGAAGCGACTGGTTAACTGCTAGATGGTTGCCATTTTTATCAACTTCTTCAAGTATAGACATAGACAAACTCACTAAACTTTCTCTTTTAAGCAGTTCAGTCCCTGACGATAAGCTGTCAATAAAGCCGTCAACAATACCCTTTTGAATCGCTAATAATCCCTCTTCATTGTCATCAACCAACCTTAATGCAATCAGTGGGAATTTTTTCCTAATAATAGAAATTAAATAGTACCCTTTGGCAATAGCTAAGGTTTTGCCGTTAAAGTCTTCTAAGCTCAACTGTGTACCAAGCTCACGTGGATGCAAAATAACCCACGGCATACTCCAATACGAATCAGTAAATAACACTTGTTCTTTACGTTCTTGGGTGGCGACCACACTACCGATAACATCAACTTCTCCGGCAACAAGCGCCTGATAAAGCTCATTAAAATTCTCATGAACAACATAATCTATTTTTAAATTAAGCCGCTTAGTTAGTAGGTCAAATAGGTCTGGGTTTATACCTTTAACTTCATCAAATTTATCAATAAACTCGACAGGAATCCAATTTCTTGTGATACCAAATTTAACGACATTATTATTTTTTACCCACAAAGCTTCTTGCTCAGATAATGCTAAAATTGATAATTGACGATTAAAGTAACCGGAAGATTCATCTAAGTGCCATTTTTTTTCTAAAATGACTAAATCTTGCAAAGGCAAGTTCTCAAAACCTTCCAATATGAGTTCGCTTAATTTAAGGTCAATTTTATTTAAAGTAGCATTAACATCACGCTTGAAAACATAACCATAAAACTTTAAAAAAATAGACTGTAACTTATATTCAATTAAATAATTCTCAACTATGTCAACTTGCCCTGCTATAACATCAAGCTCACCCTTTTCTGCCGCAGCAAACATTGACTGATAATCGTCAAAAATAATTACTGAGCTATTTGAAACTTTATCCTGAATATTTTTAACAAAACTTGGCGTATGTATTACACCAATATTCTTATTTTCAATTTCAGATATATGGAGCACCTTATCAATATCATTCGCAAAAAATAATCCGTAGTTAATGCTATAGATAACAGGGCCTAATGTGCTGTCTGTTATACTTTTCTCATTAGTAACGCTTGTTATATGAATGTCTGCCATATTAATGTTGGTTTGATTAAATTCAGTTGAATTCCCCAATACAAACTCAATATCTAGGCCGCTATATTCTGCCCACATTTGCCATAATTCAATAAAAAATCCTTGAGCGTTACCCGCACGAGAAGTACCTGAAAATGGCATTTGGTTATTTGAATATGAAAGCGTAATAACATTCTCTGAACTATCGACAATTAACCATTTTGATTTAATAGCTGCTTTTTCTTTCGGGGAGATTTTGTCCATGCCTTGTTGAATAAACTCAAGTAATGGTTTTTGTCCCTTAGCAACGCCAGCACCATACTCACCAGTCTCATAAGAGATCCTTGCGAAAGCTGGAAATTTCTGGCTGAGCAAAGCATAGTCTGAAAAGTTTTTTGATAACTTTTCAACGCCCGCCATAATCAGTATTTCACCCGTTAACGCCGCTTGGTATAAATCATTACGATTAGCAAAGGACTTTACAGTTAAATTAGGGTATTTATTTTTAAGTGAAAACTCATGACTTGAGCCGTCAACAACACCTATAGCATAGGGTTTAAGATCTAGAATGCTTTTAATTTCTGCAATCGAGCGATGAAGAAAAAGATGTCTATTTTGTCTTAATAAAACAGAAGTAAAATCAAGTAGTTCGGCTCTCGCTGGGTTTTTAGTTAGACCCGCATGAATATCGACTACCCCATTTGCCACCTGCTGAATGGTCTGTTGCCAATTAAGTGGCACAAACTCAAGCTCAACCGCTTGTTTTTCACCCCATAACCGCCACAGATCCACCATCATGCCATCAGCTTTACCCTCTTCATTAATAAAGTGAAAAGGGTAAGATGTTTTATTAATGGCAATACGATACGTTTGTTTAGTATTTTGTGCATAAACGGGTAAAGCTAACATGGCAACTATTAATGTTATGCCTATTAAACATTGTGTTAAATATCTTAAAGCCAAATTAAATTCTCATTAATGATTTTATTATTACTGCTTATCATATGGCAGTAAATATACGATTTATGGCCATGTAAAACATAATAATACATAACCTTGTTTATCGTTGAAAATATCAGGTAAAATACGCCTTTATATCACCTAACATTATTATAGTTTGAGCATCATGCAAGTATCTGATACCGATTTAATTTTTTCTAATAAACAAAGTAAAATCAAAGACTTTGCATTTGACGCGCAAGTCGTTGAAGTTTTTCCAGACATGATAAGCCGTTCGGTGCCTGGTTATAGTACTATTATCGATACCATAGGTCGACTAAGTCAGCGTTATGTTACCGATAACAGTCAAGTCTATGATCTTGGCTGTTCGCTAGGCGCAGCTACATTAGCTATGCGTAAGGGAATAACGGCCAAAAACTGCAAAATCATTGGCATTGACAGCTCGAGCGCCATGGTTGAACGCTGCAAAATGCATGTCAGCGCTTTTAAAGGTGAAACCCCGGTAGAAATACTAGAAGATAATATTCTTAATATTGAGATTAAAAATGCTTCTATGGTGGTACTTAATTTCACCTTACAGTTCATTGCGCCAGAACAACGCCAGTTATTGCTAAATAAAATAGCACAAGGACTTAACCCCGGTGGTTTACTGCTGTTATCTGAAAAAATTGCGCATACAGACAATGTTTGCAACGAGTTACTTATTGATTTACACCATGACTTTAAGCGTGCCAATGGTTACAGCGAGTTAGAAATTGCCCAAAAACGCACGGCTCTTGAAAATGTTATGCTCACTGATAATTTAGATACACACTTAAAACGTTTGAAAGACGCCGGATTTAACCACAGTTCCCCTTGGTTTCAATGTTTTAACTTCTTTTCTTTAATCGCGATAAAATAAACCAATGATTTCATTTAATAGTTTTTATCAAAAAATAGCTAGCAATCGATTAAGCCATTGGCTCAATACTTTACCTGCTCAACTCACAAATTGGCGTGAGCAACATTTACATGGTGAATTTGCTCAATGGCAAAAAACCATAACAGCTCTCCCCAAAACATCACCGTCTTCTATCAATATCAGTACCACAGTACAAGCAGGTGAGCGCGCTGATATAAATGACGGCGAATATAAACGTCTTGAAAATTTACTGAAAAAATTGAAACCATGGCGCAAAGGTCCTTACCATATACATGGCCTGCACATTGATACTGAATGGCGTTCCGACTTTAAATGGGATCGCTTAGCACCGCATATTAGTGATTTGCGTAATCGTTATGTGTTAGATATTGGCTGTGGCAGTGGTTATCATTTGTGGCGTATGAGAGGAGCAGGTGCAGAATTTGTTGTTGGTATTGACCCAACACAACTGTTTTTATCGCAATTTCAAGCTATTCAGCACTTTGTTCAGGATGATAACGTTAACCTATTACCCTTAGGTGTTGAACAGTTGCCTGAACTGAACGCTTTTGACACCGTCTTTGCTATGGGTGTTTTGTATCACCGTCGCTCACCCATTGATTTTATTTACCAGCTTAAAGCACAATTAGTCAAAGGTGGTGAGCTAGTACTAGAAACTTTAGTTGTTGATGGTGATGAAAATACCGTATTAGTGCCTGGTGAACGCTATGCAAAAATGCGAAATGTTTGGTTTTTGCCCAGTTGTGATGCAATGTGTGCATGGCTTGAACGTTGTGGTTTCACAAACATTCGTGTTGTTAATATTGATATTACCGCACTTGATGAACAACGAAAAACCGACTGGATAGATACCGAGTCATTGCAAGATTTTCTTGATCCAAATGATAATAGTAAAACTATTGAAGGCTACCCAGCACCTAAACGTGCAATATTTATTGCTAATAAATAGCGAAAAAATTTGTCGCTACCGCTAACCTTTATCACTTTCACCTCCCTGTAAAATTTTTAAATAATGAACAGGGAGAAGAAAGTGTTCCTGCAAACGTCAGTAAATATTTCTCAACCCCTTTTTATCTTCTCCGATACTACTTACTTCATTAAATTCCCCCTAAGAAGATTAAAAGTTGGCTATAACTCTTGGCAAACATTCAACAAGGTTTAAGTTAATCGATTTGGTATTACCTTCCTTTAAAGAATAATATACTATTTGTATCGCAGTTTAATTCACTTTGAATAGAGGTATCATGGAAAATCCTTGGTTAGAACGACGGTTAGAGCGAGTAGCGAAAAGACATCAAGACCATCGCAGCCCATTCCAACGTGACCGAGCACGTATTCTTCATTCTGCAGCCTTTCGACGCTTACAATCAAAAACTCAAGTTATGGGCAGTGGTCAAAGTGATTTTCATCGCACTCGGCTTACCCACTCTTTAGAAGCAGCTCAAATTGGCAGTGGTATTATTGCCCAAATTCGCAGTAAATATCCAAAGCAAAGCGCAGAACTTATTCCTAATGACGATAGCTTAATTGAGTCTTTATGTTTAGCCCATGATATCGGTCACCCTCCATTTGGTCATGGCGGAGAAGTTGCCCTACATTATATGATGCGAGATCATGGTGGTTTTGAAGGCAATGGACAAACTTTTCGAATTGTTGCGCATTTAGAGCCCTTTAGTGAACATTTTGGCATGAACTTAACGCGCAGAACATTATTAGGTTTAATAAAGTACCCGCAAACACTGGGTCATTTACAGCAAGATATTCCCCAAGCATTACCGGCATCTTTTCGTCAATTAGAAGCTTCAAAATGGCATCCGCCAAAAGGTTTATACCTTGATGATATCGAGATGATTAACTGGGTATTATCACCATTATGTCAGCATGATAAAGCACTTTTCCAGCAGTTTAAAACGAAGAGTAACAACCACAGTAAAACGATATATAAATCTTTAGACTGCTCTATGATGGAGCTTGCTGATGATATCGCCTATGGCATTCATGACTTAGAAGATGCCATTGTTACCGGTGTTGTGAATCAGCAAGATTTTGAAAAAAATGTCATTCAAAAATTAAGCAAAATTGACGATGAATGGCTGCATGATTACAGTAAAAGTTTAGCGGACAACTTATTTAGCAGTCAACGCTTTATACAAAAAGAAGCCATTGGTGGTTTAGTTAATTATTTAATAACGGCGATTGAATTAGTCGATATTAATGAAACCAAAGGCTGTGACTTTCAAGAACCGTTATTACGCTTTAATGCCGTGCACCCTTTGATTGCTGCCCAAACGCTTCAAATTTTCAAAGACTTTGTTTATCAGTTTGTCATTAAGCAAACCTCTATTCAGCAATTAGAATATCGTGGTCAACAAATCGTTATGGAGCTGTTTGAAGCCCTATCTTCTGATCCAGAGCGTTTACTGCCTAAAAGTACGGTATTGCGTTGGCAAAAAGCCAAAGAAAACAATCAAAATCAGCACCGAGTGATCGCTGACTATGTCGCGGGGATGACCGATGAATATGCCACTAGGCTTTATCAGACTTTATTTTTACCCATCGGACAAACCGGTTTCGGCAAACACGACTATTAATTTAACAAAGAAAAATTGCTGTCGGTGCCGACATTATTTCAATCAATAGAGACTTTATCTAACTATGGTTAATATGCTAGATATTTATTGTGGCGAAAACGCCTTAAAAACAATTAAAGAACACGGTTTTAAACAAGAACTTTTTACTACCATGCTTGGTGCTAGCGGCGGGCCTAAATGGTTTAGCTTATTTGGTTTAGATAAATACCTTTTTGGTGAGTATTTTAAAGATCGTCGTGAAGAATTAAACTTAGTAGGCTCTTCCGCTGGGGCTTTTCGCTTTGCAGCGTTGAGCCAACAAGATCCCGTTAGTGCGATAACGCGACTAGCAACTTTATATTCAGAAACGACTTACTCTGCTAAAGCGAATAAAAGTGAAATTACTGCCAAGGCTAAAACATTACTTGAAGCGGTTTTAGGTGCTAATGGCAGTAATGAAATTATCAACAACCCAATCTTTAAGGCACACTTTATTGTCGCAAAGTGTCGTGGTTTAACGACTTTAGAACAAAAGGTACCCTTACTTTTAGGCTTAATGTCTAGCATGGCAATGAACCAAGTCAACCGAGGCTTATTAGCTAAACAGTATCAACGTTATGTTTATCATCACCCCAAAAGCCAATTAACCATTAGCGATAGTTTTAATTTTAATACTCAACACCAAGCATTAACTAATGACAACTTAACTGATAGCTTACTGGCATCAGGCTCTATACCTTTAATTATGGAGGGTATAAAAGATATTATTGGCTCACCAAGAGGCATGTATCGAGATGGTGGGATTATTGATTATCATTTTGATGTAGATATTAAACCAGCAAAGGGGCTGACGCTTTATCCACATTTTTCACCAACCCCTAAAGCTGGGTGGTTTGATAAAAACTTAGCACGTAAGGTGAATAGCCAATATTACACAAATACGGTCATGCTAGTACCTTCTCAAGAGTTTATTGCTCGCTTACCTTATGCAAAAATACCCGACCGTGATGATTTCACCAATTTAGATGCTGCAACAAGAATAAAATATTGGCAAACCGTGTTATCCGAGTCAGCCTATTTGGCTGATGATTTTTCAAAATTAATAACATCGTCTGATGTCACAAACTTCAAAAGTATTGATTAGCAATAACTGGCGTAATGTGAGACATTTAAAGTTAGGATTGCAAATAATTTAGGGATGATATGGCAAAAGAGCATTTAGTCATTTGGGATAAAGCCACTTTTGAAGTGGGTATAGAAATCATTGACAAACAACACCAAAAATTAGTTAGTCATATGAATAAATTGGCAAACTCTGTGAATAGTCAGCAAGCAGAAAGTCAAACTTGGGCTTTATTTATCGATTTTTATGACTATATAAAGGTGCACTTTAAAACCGAAGAAGAATATTTTTATACGCTGAATAAAAATGACTGTATGTTACATGAGTTACAGCATAAACATTTTATTGAAGAGTTAGACAGGATCATCCTATTAAATGAGTTTAAAGATAATGCTTGTGAACTTATTTACTCTCTCACTGACTGGCTCATTCACCACATTCAAGTAGAAGATAAAAAATACTTCCTACAAAATCAACCATAGAACCATGGTTAAAAATAAAGAATTTACTTTTATTTAAATATGGCTTGGTAGCAATGTAGAAATAACATCACTATATTTTTTGATAAATGGCACAAGCCGCACCCGCAGGATCTTTAATAACTGCATATTTATCACTGCCCATTGATTTTATTTCTGTTACTAAACTACCGCCCTTAGCTTCAACAGCTTTAATAGAAGCTTCGATATCAGCAACTAAAAAATAAGGTAACCAAGCCGGTGGTAAGTCTTTATTGACCCCTTGCGCATGACAAATACCAGCAACAGCGCCACTTTTGATAGGCTCAAGCATGACATAATCATCATAATCCCCCATAGCAACACTTTCACTTTTCCAGCCGACAACATCTTCATAAAACGACTTTACTTCCGTCGCATTACTGACTGATAAATCAAGCCATGCCATTGTGCCTATTTCATTATCACTCATTATTAACACTCCGTTTTTGTTTTGGGTTTCTTGGATAGTATTTATCGGGTAAGCAATTTATATGTTCAAAAAATCGGGTATCTTTGTAAGGTAGTTTCATAAAGCCTGAAATACCACTACCGGTAATGGTTGGTAGTAATTGTAAAATTTCAATTAAGCACTGCTGAAATTCGACTTCTTTATCATGATTAAGCAACATTAAATAACTGTGAATTTTCAAATGCCGAGGTAGTACTTCAAAAATAATACAGCCGGTATGATGAATTTGATTTAAGCGCGCTAATACAGTCATAATTTCTTCGGGTAAATATAAGTATTCGTCTGGATCTACCCCGTCTTCAAAATATGAATGTAATCGCGTGATATCATCAATAACAGCAACATCACTAACATCATAATTAATGGCTTGGTTTGGCTTAGCTTGAAAGGGGTCTTCTTCTGTAGTTCGTTCAATATGTAAAGTATTTCTAGCATTGAATAAACAGCTTTTAAATACCCCTACCCTAAATATCCCTTGTGCAAGACGCACCATATTATTAACTGCGCTTTGAAAAGAGGTTTTTAAACTCGGATCAAAAAGCGATAGATTTGAGTCAATATGTACCCCATTTTTTTCCCAATGAACGGCTAAACCACCGACTACGGGAAAATTAGCTAAACGACTTACTGCGGCAATAAAAGCTTTTTCGGCATCACCCATTCCCATTAGATAGTTTTTATAATACTTTTCTAATTGCACATCATCTATTTCACTCAACTCATCGAGATCAGAAGATTCACGCAAAAAAGATTTACGAGAGCCATAAACCACAGTATCCATATCTTTATGGAAACCTTTACACCAAACCGGTACTAAGGGATTAATTTCAACAGGCAAAGGGGGTTTGGCCATAACGGTGTTTTTTAATAACGGCAAATGTTTAAAAAAGTAATCCCCTGCTTTATTGCGAGTTCGCCTATCTTTACTTAACATGCCTGTGAGTATTTGTGCTAGTAACTTAGGTAAGCCTAGCGATGATGGCGTGATCACTGCACTGCCATAACGGCACGACTGACCAGAAGCTAGCGCATATAAGGTTGCCGCAAGGCCTTGCTCGTCAAAGCGAGGAGATGACATTTCGCCACTAATTTGCTCATCGCCAATAAAATAAACATCACCTAAGCGGGCATTACTGTTTTGTAAATCGCTGCTCATTAAATCCATTATATTATTGGCGGTTGATTGACCATTAATATCAAGTTGGGCAGGTACAGCAGATCCCCAATCAACGAGGTAAACTTTCTCAGTTTGAGGATCAAAAACCACATTGGAGGGTTTTATATCGCCATGTACGTAGGGACGGCCTAATTCATGTTCGTTGATATCGCGTAAATAAATTAGAATTTGAGCCAGCTGTATCGCAATGTTAACCACAAGCTCACTTGGCAATGGCCCTTTTTGATAAGAAAGTTGCTCTAGATCTATGCCAGGAGCCCGCTCCATATGAACAATGGATTGACGTTTTATTTTGTAATAACCAATAATTTTTGGAATGCGTTCATGAGAAAGCTGGCGCTGAATATCAGCTTCTTCTGCTAAGCGATCTTGTACATGTTGTGGTAAGTTAATTCGAGAAAACTTAAATACTTGTGACTGGCCCTGCTCGTCTTCACCGCCAAAAACAAAGCCGTATGCTCCTTTACCAATCAAAGCGATATTTTGATAGCCCAATAGCGTTAATTGCTGACGACAGAGCTCAACCCATTGTTTTAACTTGGTTGCATCTTCGTGATTTAGTAAATAAATCGACTGATCTTCAGCAATATAAAAATGCTGTAGTTTTTTTTCCGCCACTAAACGTCCTTCATTACAAATATCGGGATGAATAAATCATCGAAGTTGTACTTTATTTCTTTCACTTATCTTAGCCTATTTAAAAAAACCGATAAAGTTCGAGTTGTTACCTTTAGCTGAAGATATCTTTTTTATGTCTTTGCAAAAGCTCTGTCATAAATACGCCACAAAAGTTTGCTAACCTTTATGGGTTAACATTTGCTCCCTCGTTGCATTTGTTAACTTATTTAGCGCAGTACTTTCACCCTAATTCAATTTTATCTCATTGAGTTAGGGTTTTTATTATCTGGCACCTTAACTAGTCTTGATAAGTTTTGGCACATTCAATAGCCCAATATGTGACTAAAATGAACTGCACATAAAAAAGCCTGCATGATGCAGGCTTTCAAATTTCATATATCTCGTAAAAACTAAGACATATGTACTAGCATGTTGCTTGGCTCTTCAAGGAATGACTTCCACAAGTTACAAAAACGAGCAATAGTGCCGCCGTCTATTGTACGGTGATCGCCAGACCAACTGACTTGCATAATTGAACGTGCTTCCACTTCACCTTTGTCATTAAAGCGAGGTAGTTTTTGTAACTTACCTAACGCAACAATAGCAGACTCAGGCTTATTGATAATTGGTGTTGCCACCGTACCACCAATAGCACCGATATTTGAGATAGTGATTGTTCCGCCTTTCAAATCAGCCGCAGGCACTCGTCCTGAACGCGCATCATTGGTTAAACGGGTAATATCTGCAGCTAAATCTAAAATAGATTTTGTTTGTACTTGTTTAACATTAGGTACTAACAAGCCTACTTTTGAGTCAACTGCCATACCAATATTGTGATCGTCAAAATAGGTTAACTCAGTACAATCTTCATTAACTTGCGAATTCACTAATGGGAATTGCTTTAATGCTAATGACATAGCTTTCATAAAGAATGGCATCATAGTTAATTTGATATCTTGTTTGGCATAAAATTCTTTTAAGTCACCACGCAATTTGATCAAATTAGTCATATCGATTTCTTCACAATAAGTAAAGTGAGGAATAGTCGATACAGAATTAACCATCGCTTTTGCCATTACCGCTTTTATACCGCGTATAGGTTCAACACGTGTAACGCCAGCAACATTAGCGACAGGTGCAGCGTTAGTGTTCGCAGATGCTACAGGCGCTTGATTAAAGGCGACAACATCGTCTTTATATACTCGACCTTTTTTACCACTGCCCGGTACTTGGTGGATATTAACATTTAACTCACGAGCAACACGGCGAACCGCAGGACTAGCTAGGGCTTTTGCATTAACTACTTTTGTTGATACCGTTTGAGCTGCGACAACAGTTGCTTTAGTCTCAACCTGAGCAGTAGCGGCTTTTGGTGCTTCTGTTACAACAGACGCAGCAGCAACAGGTGCTTGTCCAGTTGCGGCAATTTCAATGGCAAATAATGGCGCATGTACTTTGGCAATTTCACCTTTAGCGTAATAAAGTTTAACCACTTTACCTTTATGCATTGCCGGAATTTGTACCAAAGCTTTATCAGTCATTACGTCAGCTATTGGTTGATCTTCTTCAATCAAATCACCTTCAGCGACTAACCATTCAACCAACTCACATTCAACAATACCTTCACCAATATCAGGTAAAATAAAGTCTTCAACTTGTGTTCCTGTAACGGCAGCAGCTGGTACAGCAGGAATTTCAGCAGTGGCTTCAGCAACTATCGGCTCAGCAACACTTTCGCTTTGTGCGCTGCCTTCTGGTGTCATTGCAAATAAAGGTTGATGTACTTTCGCTATTTCACCTTTTGCGTAGTAAAGCTTGTCTACTACTCCAGAATGCATAGCTGGAATTTGAACTAAGGCTTTATCTGTCATCACATCAGCCACGGGCTGATCTTCTGCAATTACATCGCCTTCTGCTACTAGCCATTCAACCAGTTCACATTCAACGATACCTTCGCCAATATCTGGCAATATAAAATCAATGCTCATGCTAATAAATCCTAGTAAGTCATACTGTTTTTGATTGCTTCATAGATCTTTAAATGATCAGCAGCGTATTCTTTCTCAAGTGCTAATGGATAAGGTGTATCCATGCCACAAACTCGTGCAATTGGCGCTTCTAAGTTTAAGAAACATTCTTGTTGAATAGTGGCAGCAATTTCACTAGCAAAACCAGCAGTTAATGGTGCTTCTTGGCTAACGACAAAGCGACCTGTTTTTGTCACAGAGTTTGCTACTGTTTCAATATCCCAAGGTAAAATTGTTCGTAAATCAATAATTTCACATGAAATACCATCAGCAGCAGCTAATGCAGCAGCTTTTTCAACGATCTCAACTTGTGCACCCCAGGCTAATAATGTGATATCAGTTCCTTGTTGTACAACTTCTGCTTTACCTAAAGGTAATTCGTAATCTTCTTCTGGCACTTCGCCAACAGATGCACGGTATAAACGTTTTGGCTCAAAAAATATTACCGGATTATCATCGCGAATTGACGCTAATAACAAACCTTTGGCTTGATAAGGGTTACGCGGCACAACCACTTTTAAACCAGGTGTATGAGCAAAATAAGCTTCAGGCGATTGGCTATGATACAAACCACCAGCAATACCACCACCGTATGGTGTACGAATAGTTAATTTACCAACATTGAATTCATTACCACTGCGGTAACGAAATTTTGCTGACTCATTTACAATTTGATCAAAGGCTGGAAAAATATAATCAGCAAATTGAATTTCAGCAATAGCGGTACTGCCTTGTGCGGCTAGGCCATTAGCAAAACCAATAACTCCCTGCTCAACTAAAGGCGTATTAAAACAACGGCTTTTGCCAAATTTCTCTTGTAAACCACTGGTTGCTCGAAACACACCACCAAAGTGACCTACATCTTCACCAAAACAAACCGCACGATCATTTTCTGTCATGACGGTATCAAGCGCGTTATTAATCGCTTGTAATAAATTCATTTGCGCCATTACTTAATTCTCCCTGCAGTAAACGGGTAAGCTTTAGGGTGTTTTTTGATATGACTTTTAAGTTCATCAAATTGGCTTTGTAATAAAGGTGGTACTTTGTCATAAACATCCGTAATTAAATCTTCTACAGGCGGTTTATCAATTTTTTCAGCAACTTTAACCGCCGCTAATACTTCATCACGTAACTTTTCAAATAGCGCAGTTTCTTGTGCTTCGTCCCACCAACCTTGAGCTAGCATCCAGTTTTTCATACGAAGAATAGGATCATGCTCTTGCCACTTAGCTTCTTCTTCACGTGTTCTATAACCTGAAGGGTCGTCCGACGTAGAATGCGCACCTAAACGATAAGACATGGCTTCAATTAATACCGGCTTACCTTCTTTTATGGCATATTCACGGGATAATTGAACAGCGGCAATAACCGCTAAAATATCATTTCCATCAATACGTAAGGTTTTCATACCGTAACCAACACCACGAGAAGCAATACCATTACCGACATATTGTTCATCTGATGGTGTTGAAATAGCGTAGCCATTGTTACGACAGAAAAATATAACAGGAGCTTGATGTACAGCTGCCATGTTTAAACCGGCATGAAAATCACCTTCAGAGGCGGCGCCTTCACCGAAATAACAAATAGTTACGGCGTCTAAACCTTGCAACTTTTGGCCATAAGCATAACCAGCAGCTTGTGGTATTTGCGTACCTAATGGTGATGAAATCGTCATATAGTTCAATGCATTACTACCGTAATGAATTGGCATTTGACGACCTTTACCTAAATCTTTTTCATTACTGAACATTTGATTCATAAAGTTTTCAAGGCTAAAACCTCGAAACATTAATGCTCCTTGTTCACGATACTGCGCCATGATCATATCTTGATCTTTCAGGCCTGCAGCACCACCAACACTAGCGGCTTCTTCACCGAGTGCCGCCATATAAAAACTGATACGACCTTGGCGTTGTGCTGCTACCATTCGCTCATCTAAAACACGGTGAAAAGCGAGCGTTTTATAAGTTTTAGTGGCAAGTGCTTGATCAATTTTAGGCATAGCAGCATTTTCATATATGCTGCCATCTTGTTTCAATATTTTAAGGATTGGAATTTCAACTGAATGACCATCAATAAAAGCGGGTTCATGTACGACCGGGCTTTCGCTATATATGTCAGTGTTCATAGCCTTCTCTTTTTTTATTAACCTTGGGTGCAAGGTGATATTACCTATTTCAACTTTGCTTTAATTATTGAAAGTATAGAAGCTTTCAGCGCAAGATGAATATTAATATCATTGTTATGAATTGTTGGTTGTAATAATCGCAAGCACTTTACCTTTACGTAAACTGAAAAACAAGTTTAGTGATAAAAGTGAGTATATAAATTTAACAGGCAGCGAGCATAAATCTTTACAGTTATACCCTTAGCCATTATACCAAAATGGCTAATATGTTGATCAACTTACAATAAGGCTTTGGACAAAAAGGAAAAGTTCAAAATATAACCTGAGTAATTGTGCACCTAAGCCCTTATAGGCTTAGGCTATTTGTCCATACATAACCCAAGCACCAATTCGATTTAGCCGAGAGTTGTTGGCGTTACTGTTAATAAAGCGCGTTGCCCTATCGCAACATTGGCATTAGGAAATATAATAGCTTCACCCGCTTGCTGGGTTTTAATTTCCTTACCTCCGTCAATGGCAAGTACATGCCCTTGTGGAAAGTCAGTAAAGTTTTCAACATCATCAGCAAAAGTTAATGAAAAGTCTTCATGATGACGATCAATTATTTGTGATATTTCATAGAGGTTAAAGTCACTGGCTTGATAAGGCGTTAATTCAAGGTCTTGGCCTGAAACAAATTTTGTTAGTGTTTCACGCACTTGTACAAATTGGCTCATATCGTTCTCACCAAATGGGCGTACTTTGCCTAATTCAACCGTAAAAGCATCAGCGCCAAACTCATTCGAGGAAAAGTAACTAAAGGTTGTGGTAGGTGAATGCGACAATAATACAGTGCTAACACCACAAGCATGAAGAAATTGTAACTGACTAGTTTTACGCGGCGCGCCATGTAAGAAAGGATAAACGGCAAACTTATCACATTTTGAACCACGAATAGCGGTATGAAGGTCATAATGACTTCTAGCGCGTTCACCGCCATTAGCACAAGGTAATGCTTTACCGGCTTCGAAAAAGTTTCTGACGGTATTTTCTAATAACAATGCACGGTGACGTTCTTTATTAATTAATCCCGCACCTTGCCCTTGGTCTTGCGAATGACCACCAGAAAATAAACGATTCATATTTTCTTCAACAAAGCGCTCAGCAATATTCATTGATGCCGGATTACCAAAAATAAATAAAACACGCTCTGCTAATGGTAATTCACCGCGGATCAATTGGCCGATAATATCGCTACAAATCTCAATAGGCGCTGTTTCATTACCGTGCACCGCACTTGATAAAACAATATCATGATTACTAGCACGGTCAATGGGTTCAAAAGTAATTAACCCCGTTTCTAATACGGTTACTAAACTGCTAGTTTTTGATGCTTGATGTGTTACTTCAAAACTAAAACCACCACCGGGTAAGGACCACTCATTGGCACGCGTCATTGATAAGAAATCACCACTTTTTTGTAATGTTGATACGAAGACTCTGGCTGAACTTGAAAAATCACTCACGCGGTTTCACCTATTGTATTTTAAAATGTTTAAATCGAACTTGTATGAATAGCACAATATAACTTATGTAATACTCATTAATTATTGCGACACATTATACAAGATTTAACCGTTGACGTCCTTAAATGCTATGTTAGTCAGTTTTATGAATGATTATTCATTTATGCTTAAATAGCTTTTATCTAACTTATAAAAATCAAACTGGAACATGCTTTTATTTATTAGTTTGTCGATTATAAATAACGAAATGAATCTAACCCCTTAGTATCAATATCAGTTTCTAAACCCGAGACAATATCAGCTAATAACTTTCCGGATCCGCAAGCCATTGTCCAACCTAACGTGCCATGTCCTGTATTCGTATATAAATTAGATATTTTTGTTTTACCGATAATAGGCGTACCGTCTGGTGTCATTGGGCGAAGTCCAGTCCAAAATTCAGCTTTACTGATATCACCAGCTTTAGGAAATAAGTCTTGTACAACCATAGCAATAGTTGCTTTTCTTTTTGCCGATAAATCTAAGTTAAAGCCTGCGAGTTCAGCAGTACCCGCGACTCTAATACGATCATTAAAACGTGTAAGTGCAACCTTGTAACTTTCATCCATGACCGTTGACACAGGTGCAAAATCATCATTAACCAAAGGAAGCGTAAGTGAATAACCTTTCACTGGATATACAGGTAAGTCAATATCCACCTTCTTTAGAAGCTGTGCTGAATAACTACCTAAGGCAACAACGAAAGCATCAGCCGTCATTTTACCCATAGAGGTATTAGCTGCGATAATTTTATCGTCCTGCTGAACCAATTCATTCACGTGCACACTAAATTTAAATTGAACACCAACTTTTAGAGCCATGTCTGTTAATTGCTGACAGAATTTATAACAATCACCTGTTTCATCATCAGGTAAATGTAAACCAGCAACTATTTTATTTTTTACTAACGCTAACCCCGGTTCTTTTTCAGCGCATTCTTCAACATTGAGTAACTTAAAGCCTATATTACTCGCTGATAATAATTGCATATCTTTTTCAATGGCGTCGACTTGTGACTGATTTCTAAAAACTTGTAATGTGCCTTGCTGACGTCCTTCATACTTAATGTCATAATTGTCTCGTAAATCGCTCAAACATTGTCGGCTATAATTTGAAATATTTAGCATTCTTCTTTTGTTAACTTGATAGTTTTTTTCACTGCAATTTTTTAACAGTGCCATCGTCCAGTGATACAACTCTGGTGAAGTGCTAGGTTTGATAATAAGTGGCGAATGTTTTTGAGTTAACCACTTCATCGCTTTTAGCGGCACGCCAGGCGCAGCCCAAGGCGAGGAATAGCCATAAGATATTTGTCCCGCGTTGGCAAAACTGGTTTCTTCTCCACTTTGCGCTTGTCTATCAATAACCGTTACTTGATGGCCAGCTTGAGCTAAATACCATGCTGATGTTAATCCAACCACGCCAGATCCTAAAACCAAAACCTTCATGAAAACAACGCCATTTTATGCAAAAATATAACATTACAATGCAAAAAAATTATGTCTTTATCAAACGATATTTATTAACATCTGTGTTTAGAAATTCTAAAGGCATTAATAAAGATGGCATTGAAAGGCAATATATTTTCCGGCTTAGTAACCTTTGAGGTTGCTGCGCGGCTAGGTAGTTTTACTAAAACAGCTAATCAATTACACATCACTACCGGTGCAATCAGCCAACAGATTAATTTATTAGAAAGTCAACTTTCTCTTAAGTTATTTTTCAGGCATTCCAGAGGCATTAGCTTGACAGCCGATGGCAAGAAACTCTATCAAGTTGTTCAGCACAATTTTGCCGATATCGAAAAAGTTATTGATGAGTTACGACAAGGACAATCTCCTGACGGTGAGATAAAATTAAAACTAACCCCCTCTTTCGCCTACAAATGGTTAATCCCTCGCCTTAAGAAATTTTACAACCTGTACCCAAACATTAGTATTCAAACTTATGCGGAAGGAGCTTTAGTTGATCACCAAGATAGTAATTTTGATTTAACCATAGATTACGGACAATCACCTTACCATAATCAACACGCCCAGCTATTGCTAAACGAGCAACTTATTCCTGTGATGAGTCCAAGTTATTTTCAGCGTTTCGATTGGCAAAATAACTCGACAGAAAATCAACAGCAGATATGGCAATCAGTCACTTTATTACACGATGCTATGCCGTGGAAAAACGCCAAAAAACATGAGGAATGGCAGTATTGGTTTGAAAAAATGGCAATAAAAACACAGAGTAATCAAGGGCACTTTTTCAACCGTACTGACATGGCAATGGCTGCCGCTGAGGCTGGGTTAGGTATAGCACTTGCAAGATATGCTTTAGTGGAGGAAGACTTTAAACAAGCCCGGCTCACCTCACCATTTCACCCCATAAATGCTAATGCCGGTTATTACATTATTCAACATCGCTCATCTTCCGTGATTGAATGCTTTAAAGCTTGGTTGTTAACACAAAATTAGTATGTACGTGAAGCTGTCTATGACAACATGAATGTATTGATAAAAGCGTTCTCACATAAAGCACTCTACAGCAGTTTTAATTAAAATTTACCGTTTTCAGTTACATTCATCATCTGAATAACTAATGACCTTATTGGCAATTTCATATGAAAAACCTTTAGTGATCAAGTGCCTTAATGCTTTTTGTTTCAGCTTTAGATCCTCAATCGGTTCGACACCAAATTTTCTTACTTTTAATATAAGTGCTTTATCAAAATAGTCTTCGTCTGTTGTTTCAATTGCACTTACACACTCATTAATCACCACGAAAGAAAAACCTTTTGTATAAAGTTTTTCTTTAATTTTATTCGCACCAATATTTTTTTCCGATAAGCTCGCGGTTAATCGCTTTGCATATCGTAGATCATTAATAATATCTCGCTCAATAAGATATTCCAACGCAGGCTCGTTGAACTGTTTATCGTCTTTAAACAATAGGTTGGCTTTTTGTAGCATAGTTTTAGCTGAATAGTCACCATAGCGCTCAATCATCCACTGCATATATGATTTTACCCGCTCATAAGAAATAACTTGTGGCTTGGTACTTTGCTTTTTTTTATAAATCATAATGTAAGACCCTAACGCTAAATAATTGTTAACTTTTGAAAAACAGCACCTTATATAGAGTTCACCAATATCAATAAGGTAGGCACTAAGCAGGTTTATTAAAACAAAAAAAGGTGCCAACAAGCACCTTATCTTCGATCATTTCAACAATATTTTATAAACTTAAACTATAAACCTGCAGCAACAAATGCCGCACTCACAAGCTTTTGTGCATCACTTATGATCAGCTGTAAATGTGCGTCATCAATAAAGCTTTCTGCGTATATTTTATATATATCTTCTGTACCAGAAGGACGTGCTGCAAACCAACCGTTTTCTGTACAGACTTTAATACCACCAATAGCCGCATTGTTACCAGGAGCGTGCGATAGTACTTGGGTGATTTTTTCACCTGCGAGCATGTCTGTAGTAATAGCTTCAGATGTCAGCGAAGTTAGTACCTGCTTTTGCTGTAAATTAGCAACAGCTTCAACACGTCCGTAACACGGTTCGCCTAATTGCTCAGCTAAAACTTGATATAGCTGATAAGGGTCTTTACCCGTTACAGCTAGCATTTCAGCGGCTAATAAGGCCATGACAAAGCCGTCTTTATCGGTTGTCCAACAACTGCCATCTTTTGCTAAAAATGTTGCACCGGCACTTTCTTCACCACCAAAGGCATAACTTGAGTTGTGTAAGCCATCAACAAACCATTTAAAGCCAACGGGCACTTCAGAAAGCGGTCGTTCAATGAGCTTAGCCACACGATCAATTAATGAACTTGAAACCAGCGTTTTACCTATTTTACAGGTTTTAGACCAATTTCTGTGGGTCATTAAATAGTGGATTGATACCGCTAAATAATGATTTGGGTTCATTAAACCGCCTGTTTTAGTCACAATACCATGACGGTCAAAATCAGGATCGTTACCGACAGCAACATCAAACTTATCTTTTAGAGCAATTAAACCCGACATAGCATAAGGCGATGAACAATCCATGCGTATTTTGCCATCTTTATCTAACGGCATAAAAGCAAAGCTAGCATCAACAACTGGGTTAACTACTGCTAGATTTAGACCATATTTCTTTGCAATTACTGGCCAGTAATGAATACCTGAACCACCTAATGGGTCAACACCGATATGAACACCTGCTTTAGTAATCGCTTCCATATCAACAACCTGACTTAACTGATCGACGTAAAAGTTGATAAAGTCTTCACGATTTAACAAAGAAGATTGTAGTGCTTGGGTATAATCAAGGCGTTTAACATCAACCAATTTATGACTAATAATTTCGTTCGCACGTTGCTCGATAACTTTCGTTATTTCGCCTTCTGCAGGACCACCATGAGGTGGGTTATATTTAATACCGCCATCAGTTGGAGGGTTGTGCGATGGCGTTATGATCAAGCCATCAGCCTGAGAAGTGTGAGTTTTATTATGAACAATTATAAGACGAGAAATAACAGGCGTTGGCGTAAAGCCGTCATCACTTTGAATAACTACAGGAACATTATTTGCAATCAATACTGAAATTGCAGAAGCAAATGCAGGCTCAGATAAGGCGTGAGTATCTTTACCCAAATAAAGTGGCCCTTTAAATCCTTTTGCTTGACGATATTCAGCCACCGCCTGACAAATAGCTTCAATATGCTGTTCATTGAAGCTTAACTTACTGGCGTTACCTCGATGTCCAGAAGTACCAAAGGTCACTTTTTGCTCAGCAATAGTTACATTGGGCTTAAGTAAAAAATAATCACTTACTAAACGACCAATATTAATGCGATCTTCTGGTCTTACAGGTTTTCCTGCATGCTGATGAACTGTCATTTCAACTCCTTGTATTCATATTAAAGTTTGCTTTAAGCCTGCTACTCAATTGTCGCTGATATAATCTAAGTAACTTAAGTAACTTATGTAACCTATGTAACGAAAAAAGCTAAAGTAAATCGCGAATATTCTCTACGTCTTGTTCATCATAGCCCAATGCTCGGCTTACTTCGGTTAACATCATCTTTTTACGCGTAGTATTTGAATTTGTTATCACCCAAAAAGGGCTATCAGGTATCTGACGTGGTTTAGTGCTACTGCCACTTGCCGCAAGTTCAGCTTCGCTGGCTGCAAAATATAATCGGTCGCGGCCTCTAATATTGCAAACAGTAGAAAACTGCTGATTATGTACTCGATATAAAGCAGCTAAAATCAATAAAAATCGACCAACAGCGCCACGTTGCATCGCTAATTCTTCTCTATTAATATAGTTAAATACCGAGCCATTATTGTCTGGTGTAACACTTGTTGCTTGTGTTTGAGCAACTTCAACTTCGTTCTTTTCAACAGTGTCTACTTCCACTGTTATTTTATTCTCAACGTCATGTTCATTTGGTAATTTCATAAGACGACGTAATATCGACGAGGCACTTTCGCCAATATATTGAGTATTTGAGGCAATGTGCTGATAAAGCTCTTCATCTATTTCGATGTTTTTCATTGATGACCCTAGGATAATTATTATAGATCGCGGCAAGATTATACTTACGTTGATAAGAAGTCTCTATAGTGGATCAGCAAATGATGACATTATTTTCAAAAAAGATCGTTTATATCAATATCAGACTCTATTTCATTCGCCTCCATAAACATCTTTAGTTGCACATAAAGAGCCCTCAACCATTTTAGCTTGGTTTTTCGTTGCATCAAAATCCTAAAACAAGGACAATTATCTCAATTGAATAACACTGGGCAAATACAACAATGGCGAAGCTTTTAAACTATCAGCAACTGGGCAGCGGTAAAGACATCATTCTCATTCATGGCTTGTTTGGTCGCCTTGAAAACTTAGGAATGGTGGCAAAAGCGTTAGCTGAAAATTTTCGAGTAACGAGTGTTGATGTGAGAAATCATGGTGATTCATTTCACGATAGTGTGATGGATTATCCTACCATGGCTCAAGACATTGTTGCTCTTATGGAGCACCTCGCTATAAAAAGCGCGGTTGTGCTGGGTCATTCTATGGGCGGAAAAATCGCCATGGAACTGGCTTTAACATTTCCTCAGTTAGTTGAAAAATTGATTGTCGCTGACATAGCGCCAGTAGAATACCCTCCACATCACAATAAAATAATAGCCGGTTTACAATCTCTCGACTTTACGATTATTAAACAACGTAAAGACGCTGACAAAGCGCTTTCAGCATACGTTGAAGAGCTTAGCGTTAGACAATTTTTATTAAGAAATTTAAGTACCGAGAACGCTCAACTTGCCTTTAAATGTAATGTAGAAAATATAGCGACCAATTACCCAGAAATAATGAAAACTTATCAAGGGGATAATAGCTATCAAGGCGCTACCTTATTCATCAAAGGCGCAAACTCTGACTATATATTACCCGAACATCGTGATGAGATTTTGCGTTTGTTTCCTCAAAGTCGTGCTCGAGTTATTCAAGGTGCAGGGCATTGGTTGCATGCTGAAAAAACAACCGCTTTTAACCGAAGTGTTGAAGGGTTTTTAGCAAGCTAATTGATATAGCACGCTTTTTAAAGTCTCAAATTTACTATTACTTGAGCAATGTATTATTGACTCAGTTGGTCTCATAGACTTTAAGGTTATAAAATTCCATCTAAAGTCTAGCGGCCAAACTAACAATTTTAATGTGTTTAAAAGCACTGATATGCTATAGTGCCGCCTGAAAATTCTAGGGTTGATTATGATAGCAGAAAACTTTGAATTAGTTGAAGCCATAGGGCTGAATTTATTTTATGCTTTTATCTTTATTTTCATTGGGTTAACAATCCATGATGTAATGAAAAAAAACGATGTCCCTAAAATGGGCAAGTTAGTTGTTTATTTTGTATTATTTTTAGGATGTGCCGGATTTATCGCAAAAGGTATCATTCAGTTTGTTTGGGAAAGCCAAGGCGTTGGGTAAGTAAGTAATAAAATGGCAAAAGAAGTAGCAGATTTAACAACCATTGATTTATTTAGCGATGAAAAGCGTCCGGGGCGTCCAAAAACGAACCCACATTCGCGCAGCGTGCAAGTAAAGATAAACAAACGTAATCAGGTTAAGCGCGATAAGAACAATGGCCTAAAGCGAGTAGAGTTCAAACTACATCAAGATGTATTTGAACGCTTAGACGTTTTAGCAAAAGATAAGGGTATTAGTCGAAGTGAGTTAATAGAAGTCTTATTAGTTCAATCGCTTGATGCCAACGATATTAAAGTTTAGTAGATATAAAAGGTTAGATTGATGGCAATTGTAGGTTTATTTTTCGGAAGTGATACAGGTAACACCGAAGCCGTAGGCAAAATGATCCAAAAGAAATTGGGCAAAAAACTTGTCGATGTTAAAGATATCGCCAAAAGTACTAAAGAAGAAATAGCTGAGTTCGATTTATTAATCTTAGGTATCCCTACTTGGTACTACGGTGAAAACCAGTGCGACTGGGATGACTTCTTACCAGAATTAGAAGAAATAGATTTCACTGATAAGTTAGTGGCTATTTTTGGATTAGGTGATCAAGAAGATTACGCTGAATACTTCTGTGATGCGATGGAACCATTGCGTGATATTGTTGAGTCTAAAGGTGCAATCGTCGTTGGTAACTGGTCAACTGAAGGCTATGAATTTGAAGCCTCTAAAGCGTTAACTGACGAAAGTACATTCATCGGTTTATGTATTGATGAAGACCGCCAGCCAGAATTAACTGAAGAACGAGTTGATACATGGGTTAAGCAAATTTATGATGAACTTTGTTTAGCTGAGCTAGAAGATTAACTTTTAAAGTAAAAGCTAGCATATCATTAAAGAGACCAGCAATTAGCTGGTTTTTTTGTCTCTAATATATTGAAAAATCGGGCGGCAACATACTCAACATGTTTTATTACTCTTAATTAAATTAGCTCACAACATGAAGCAATGCACTTTAATTATACTTTATAAGCATTAAATGTAATTGATTATGCCTTGAATCTGCAGGTCAATAAATATTAGGTTATTGACCTCAAAGCATAAATTTATTTCATCGACTAATTTATTAAACTTAGCCTTAAATAATACCAAAAAAATTGTTATTATGGCTTATCGATAATTTGCTTTGCTGCCTAATAATGAAAAAATTTATTTTAAAATCAATTTTGTTATTTTTTTTAATGCTTCCTCAATTAAAAGCAAATCAAACGCCTTCTAAAATTGAGCAAATCACCTTTTATACTGAAATTTATCCGCCTGCTAATTTTTTAATCAACAACAAACTTAGCGGTATTTCTGTTGATACTGTAAAAGCCATGTGGAAACACTTAAATATTAATGAACCAGAAATACAGCTTGTTCCATGGACACGCGGTTATCAATTTACCTTGGAGAAAAACAATACCGCAATATTTACCATGTCCAAAACTAAACCTCGTGAAAATTTATTTAAATGGGTAGGACCTATCTTCCACTCGACTCAAGTACTGATTACTAAAAAATCGAATAGATTTAATTTTTCTAGCGAAAAAGACGTTTTTGCACATTCTGTAGCAGCGGTTAGAGGTGATATATCAGAGATTTCGTTACACCAGATTAACTTTCCCAAAGCTAATATCGCCAGTGTGGCAACGTTGAAGCAAGCTTATGTGTTGATGGAGTCTGGTCGGGTAGATATGGTGATCGCCTCTATCCATGCTTTTGATCATTTAATGAAAGAAAACAAGTTCAATGCTAACGCCTACGAACAAGTTTGGCAGGTCAACAAAACAGGTAATTATTTAGCATTTAATATAAATACCCCTGATTTTATTATTCAAAGCTACCAACAAGCCTTTGATGACATTGCACCTCTGCGATTAAAAATAAAAGCTAAATACGATTTACCTCAAGCTGAATACTAATCTAAAACTCAGATTTAACATGAGTACAAATAACTAATGAATTTTATAATAACCACATATAAAAACATTGCGCCTTAATTACTGAACAGTGCTGTACTGTATTTCAATTTGGTTTAAAATATCCCTTGACCAATTAATCACCTTAACCCACTCTTGCTAAATTACTTTCCTAGCACTGAGACTCTATTAGTGAGCCAAGAATTAATGTACGACAAAAATAGCCTTATAATTATCATCACACTGTTTATTTTGATGCTTATTATTAACCAAATCGCCTATACCTTAGGTCGACGAAATAAAGATGTAGAAAACGCCGAGATGAAAACCCAATCTACGGCGATACAAACTGGCATTATTGGTTTACTTGCCTTGTTATTAGGTTTTACATTTAATATGTCATTACACCGTTATGACGCTCGTAGTAGTGCTGTTATTGAAGAAGCTGGTGCGATTAACCGAGTAGCAATGCAAGCAAAACTACTACCAATAGAAATTAGAGAAGCGGTTTTTAGTGAATTAGAAGTCTATTTAACGCTACGTATTTCATTAAGCCAAGTTGATTTATCAAACCCTGAACAGCGAAGCAACATCAATAAAAAGGTCAATAAATCTCAAGCAAACCTTATTGAATTGGCACAAAAAGAACTGGTTAATCCAAAGTCACTGTTAATTGCAAATGGCTTTTATCAATCTTTATCGTCAATGATTCAAATTGAAAATAAACGCACGGCAATGTTGAGGCTGCATGTACCTGAGCCGGTGTTATTTCTATTATTTGGTGTCTTTGTTACCGTGGGTGGTATGTTGGGTTATAACAGTGGCTTAGGGAAAAAGCGCCCTGCCTTCCCTACTATTTTATTGTTCACGTTAATTGTTCTGGTGGTCTTTATCATCATTGACTTAGATCGCCCTAAGCGCGGCATAATACAAGTGAATCAAGACAGCTTGCACGATGCTACGGTAACATTACAAGATTATAAAGCCGGCTCGTAAAAGAATAGACTATTTTAGTCATACGTAAGAAGGCAGTAAATATAGCAACTCTCTGTTTACTGCCCTTTACATTCAATATTTTCACTCATAAAAGTGATTTTTTTATGAACCATTTACTATTACAGCTTAACTTTTAATAAGCATTAATTGCTATGCAAGTAGCATAAAATACTCCTCCCAACAGCCACTCCTAAAAAGAATAAAACGAATATTTAGTACTTAAGTACTATGTTTACATCATAGTAATTACAATATTTATCATTATAATAAAATAAACGATAATGAGACTTAAGCTGCCCAATAACTTTTTTTACTCTTAATTTTTTACAAAAGCTTATTTATTGTTTTAGAGTTTATTCAATTAAAATAACATCAAGGAAGTGTAGGTTAATTTGATTTTATGAAGTACACATACCAATTTATATTATCTTTAATGCTGGTTTTTTTTAGCTTAGCAAGCACATTGACCTCATTGGCTCTGCCTGCAAATGATAACTTAAGGTTTGTCATTAATGCTCCGGGCTCTTCTCCTTATATTTATTTCGATCATGAGGAGTCTCGTTATCGGGGTGTTGTGGTAGATTTTTTTGAAAGCTTTGATGATAGTGATGCGTTTAATGTTAAGTACATTGACTCCAGTAGAGCACGTAATGAAAAACTGGTGATGTCTAAAGAGGCAGACGTGTTTTTTGGTAGCGCCATTTGGTTAGAAAATCCGAAAAAATTTATATATTCGAATACCATCATGCCTCATGTTAGTTACATCTACTCAACAAAGAAGTTCCAAGAGCAATTTTCACTTAACGCTCATAATGGTGCGCTAATTTGCACAAGACATGCATTTAGTTACCCTTTTTTACAGCCATACTTTAATGATGGCAAGTTAGTGCGTGTTGATTCAAGTAGCCAAAAATCGATTGTCAGCATGTTAAGTAAAGGGCGCTGTGATTTTGCTATTATGAGTGAGGAAAACGCACGAGGTGTTATGTTTGACTCGGAGTTTTGTCAAAACGAATTTTATCAATCACCCATACCTGTTATGAGTGATGAAGTTGGTTTTATTATCAATGAAAATTTAACCCAAACCAGAGATAACATTAACCAACAGTTATTGGCGTTCATTAACTCTGGCGCAAGAGATAAGTCAATTCAAAAGCATCTAAAGTCACGTGTATTTCCTAAACGGGTATGTCAGCAAACTGCAGATACCGCCTTGTCAGCTGAAAATTAACTACGGCTAATTATTCCAGATTTAAACTCGCGATAGTTAATCGATTTATATCGCGGTCAAACGAACTTAAACGACACTTAAACGACACTTAAAAATAAAGCTACTGTCATTAAATGCTCAAGCAATATAGCCTTTTTTTGTTTTATTTTGTTTTTTTGTCACTTTATGATGATCAAAAACATATCATCAAAATATAATTTTAAATAGATACTATTAACTCAAGTTTCGGGGTTCAAAATAGACGAGGAAATAACAATAACCTAATGATTTAAAAGAAGTTGATGCCTCATTGTGGTAAAATACTTGTTAACTAGACAACGTAAAAAACCACAAGAGAC
>NZ_JACGWF010000049.1:0-31736 GCF_014077595.1 Colwellia sp. 6M3
GTTTAATATTTTAGGTTGCTTACACTCATTACTGTATAAGGAATAACAGCCATTCTAGTGCGATAAAATGACAAATGTATCTGGTTTAAAAAATAATAAATAGTGTCAAATAATAGAATTATTGACTGTTTATGAGCGACGTATTTATAGATGAATAGTTATAGATCGGTGATTATAGGTAGAGAGTTATCTGCGCATACGAAAAAGTGAGAGCTTTTAGCAAAGAATTGTAGGCAGATAATTAAACGATAAAGTATATATGAGGCTTAAGTACTGATTTACCGTTCTCTTAATAAAGTAACTAATAAAGCACTTGTACCAACAATGAAGAAACAAACTAACATACAGATGAAAGTAATAAATAAAGGGGCTTAGCCCCTCATAAAAATTAGGTTAGCTTACTGAAACTCAACTTGTAAGCTAACCATTAAAGCAAAAAAGTACATTAATACCTACATAGCTTAATTCGATTTTATAGGTTTTTGCTTGGTCGATATGCGATAAAAAGCAAAAAACAATATTACCGCTATTTGAGCAAAAGCCCCCTGCCAAGTAGAACCCACGCCAATCCAAGGTAAATCAACATGTACTGGCAATGCAGAAATACTGATCACAGCGGCCTCTTGTAAAGCGGTAATAGCTTTACCCATTAAGATAAACGCTAAAGCGAGTAATAAATAAGTCGTCATAGAGAAGAAACGCGCAATAGGTAACTTAATTGAATACTTTAATATCGCCCAAGCAACTATGGCTAAAAGAACAACCCCAGTAATAAAGCCTGAAACCGCAACTGAATATTGCTCTGGTGATGCTTGTGTTAATAGTGATTGATAAAATAAAACTGTTTCAAACACTTCACGATACACGGCAATAAAGGCAAGTAGCGTTAATCCCCATAGCGTGCCAGCTCGTAATTGCGTACTGATATGTTTTTGAATATATGCCTGCCATTGTTCGGCATTAGTTTTACTGTGCATCCATATACCTACATATAACAGCATAATCGCTGCAAGTAATGCCGCAACACCTTCCATCATTTCGCGGCTAGCACCACTAATGTCGATAATCGACTGCGCTACTGCCCATGTAGCTACGCCTGCTATTAACGCTAAAACCCAACCAGCATGAACATATTTAAGGGCATCACGTCTATTGGTTCTAATAAGTACGGTCATTAGCGCAATAACAACTAATAATGCTTCAAGCCCTTCTCGTAGCAAAATAACTAAACTCGCAGAAAACAATGCGCCACTAGATAAAGCAGCCCCAGTTAATAATCTCTCAGCTTCATCTAACTGAGTAAATATCTCAGCAGATAACTGCATTAACTGTTTTTCTTCGCCTGGTGAGTTGATAACTTGCCTTAAGTTAATAAGGTTAACTTCAATTTGTTTTCGTAAAACTTCATCTCTCGCGTCCAAGCTATTTTCAATTAACTCAAAGCCATCAAGGTAAGCGCTAACCGCAAGCGTATTGGCTTTTGTAAATTCATTACTTTTATAAGCATCAATAGCCGCGCTTAATTGACTTTTAGTGATTTCGATTGGGTTTTGTTGTTGATTAAACAACAATGAAGGCGACGCTCTGTATGCATCAATATAATCAGCATCGATATTATTATCAGCATTAATTAATTGCGTAGGATTAAAGTTTATCCAATTTTGCAGATCAATTTCTTGTGCTGTTTTAGTTGAAGGTTTAGAGGAATTGAAAGCAAGACCACCGACATAAAATGCTAATGACCAACGTTGCTGCTCTTTTAGCTGAGTAAAAGCTGGCATAGCGGTATCATCTAAGCCATTAGAAATTGCATCAAATAAGCCTAATAAGGATCTATTGACCGCACGTTCTTTATCGGTAAAGTTTGTTGGCTCTGGCGATAAACCTTTTGCTAGTAAACCATCACCTTTACCCATAACACCATGACAACTAACACAGTTCTCTTGAAATAAAGTTTGTGTATCTTTTTCAGGTAATAATCTACTTGGTAGAGGTGACTCGGGTAAAATTGCCAATAATAGACCTCGAATTCCAGCACTTATTAGGCGTATTTCACTCACTGACATTTTGTTTTTAATCGCCTGCTCTAATGCCACTGACTGACTGTATATTGCTACTTTATGATCAGAACCAACTTGACTAGAAACTCGGTCAATAATCATGGCTGAGAACTCAAGCATTTCTTGATATTCACCGGCATTAACGACCTCTCCATTTTCAACAGCATCTGCATAATCAACACCAATATATTCTGCTAACTGAGCTAGTTGTCGAAGTTGAGCTGTATCATTAGTTTGTGCAGATACCGGTAAAGAAAATAGATTTATCGACAAATAAACCATAGTTATTATGCTGAGTATTTTTTGCTTAACTTTGTTAGTAGAACGATATGGATAACAAAAGTGGGTAGAGCTTTTATTCATCTGAAATAACCTTAACAACATTGCGTAATGATAACTATTATCAATTGTAAGCTAAATATTCACGAATGTAATTAATTAAATGTTGTTAAAATGTAAAACATCTAATTTAGGGTTTTTGACGAGTTTGAATCATAATAAAGGAAGGTGTTTAAACAATAACTAGCAACATTAATTGGCTATTTAGGCCATAAGAATTGCTGAATATTCGTTTGATAATGTGGGAGTATAATGACTATCAATATGATAATGCTAAGCCTGATTATAAAATTTTAAGCAGGTATAGCATTATCAAAGGTTGCCTTGCTGTATTGAAAGTTAATACATGTAAACGATTGAATCAGTAAGGTGTCTAAACCAATAGCAATTATTTCACAACAACAGTTCCGCTATACATTTTCATTTGGCAATGAAAAGCATATTCACCTTTATCCATGGCGGGTAACTCTACTACCAAGGATTTATTCAAAGGTAAATCTGCACTAATGTCAAAATCAGGAAAAATCACTGTGGCTGCACATGGACTTGCATCTTTACGGATAAAGTTAATGCTCAAAGCTTTATTCTCAGGCGATGAAATATAAGCAGGCTGATAAACTCCAGCATCAACCACTACGGTTATTTCACTGTTATCATTTTCAACACTCACTTCAGTTGATTTAGGTTTATAAAGCCAAAACCACCAAATAATTAAAATAATTAATCCTAAACCCATCAAATTGATTATTAACATGTTATCTCCTTTTAATTAGTGTTCTTGAGGCTTAAATAAACGTAAACGGTTGGCATTGCTCACCACGGTTAATGATGAAAATGCCATTGCTGCACCGGCCACAACTGGGTTTAACATCAGACCAAAAAATGGATATAAAATACCTGCAGCAAAAGGCACCCCTGCTACGTTATAAATAAAGGCACCAAACAGGTTTTGTTTAATATTGCTTAGTGTTGCTTTACTTATCGCTATTGCATCTGCAAGGCCATGCAATGAACCTCGCATCAAAGTTATATCAGCACTTTCAATAGCCACATCTGTTCCTGTTCCAATGGCAAAGCCAACATTAGATAGTGCTAAGGCAGGAGCGTCATTAATACCATCGCCTGTCATACCCACTATTTCGCCTTGCGCTTGTAGCTCAGCAACCTTGTTCGCTTTATCATCCGGCATTACTTCTGCAAAAACTTCTTTTATGCCGACCTGCTTTGCCACGGCATTTGCTGTCGCCCTATTATCGCCGGTAAGCATAACGACACGAATACCACTTGCCTGAAGCCTTTTAATCGCAGCAATAGAGTCTTTTTTAATTGGATCTGAAACAGCAATAATTGCCACAAGTTTATGATCAACAGCTAAATACATTGGTGTTTTAGCGTTGTCAGCAAGCTGTTGTGCTTTAGTCACAAAACCATTTAACGCGATACCATTTTTTAGCATCAGCTTTTGATTACCAAAAAGTAATTGTTGACCGTTTAATTTGGCTTCAACACCATGACCGACAATAGCCTGAAAGTCTGTCGTATTTTCAAGGACAATATCTTTTGCTAATGCTGAATCAACAATAGCTTGTGCAAGCGGATGCTCAGAGTCACTTTCAATACTGCCAGCAAAACTTAAAATTTGTTGTTCGGTGTAGTTTTCGTCTGCAACAATAATATCGGTTACTTTCGGCGCGCCTTCAGTAATTGTGCCTGTTTTATCTAATATCATTGCGGTAATTTTTGATGCGGTTTGCAATGCTTCACCGTTACGAATTAATACGCCAGCTTCAGCAGCTTTGCCAACACCAACCATAACCGACATAGGTGTTGCTAAGCCCAGTGCACACGGGCAGGCTATGATTAAAACGGTGGTCGCCGATACCACAGCAAAAGCGATCACAGGATCAGGACCAAAGTTAAGCCACACTAATGCGCTTACGATTGAAATTATCATCACAACCGGCACAAAGTAGGCTGAAATTACATCGGCTAACCGACCAATAGGCGGCTTAGAGTTTTGTGCTCTTTTCACCATATTGATGATCTGTGCTATTGCCGTATCTTTGCCTACTCTTGTTGCTTTAAATAAAATCGACCCTGACTTATTTAACGTACCTGCGACAATGTCATCGCCTTCATTTTTTTCAACCGGCATAGGTTCGCCCGTTAACATCGACTCATCAATCGATGTCCGGCCTTGTGTTACCACACCATCTACAGGAACTTTTTCACCTGGCCTAACTCTCACAATGTCATTAATTAATACTTGCTCGATAGCGATATCAAGGTCTTTATTGTCACGCAAAACTCGAGCAGTTTTAGCCTGTAAGCCAATTAAACGTTTTATCGCTTCGCTAGTTTTCCCTCTTGCTTTTACTTCAAGTGCTAAACCTAGATTGATTAAACCGATAATCATAGCAGTTGCTTCAAAATAAACATGGCGTGCCATCTCAGGTAAAGCCAAAGGAAAGAAAACCACAATCATCGAATATATCCACGCTGTACCTGTGCCTAAGGCAATTAAGGTATCCATATTTGCTGTGTGATTTACTAATGATTTCCATGCACCAATGTAGAAATGTTTACCGGAAAAATACATAATGGCAGCGCATAATATGCCAATAAATAACCAAACACCGCGCTCGGTTGTTGTTTCAACGGTCATTGGGCCACCAAATAAGCCATACACCATAAGCGGAACACCTAAGCCTAAAGCAATCCACATTTGCTTCATTAAACTGCTGTAGTACTTTTGGTCAGCCGCTTCTTTTTCATCAAGTAGTTCATCATCGCTACTGTCACTTACACTTTTAGCGTTATAGCCAATAGCTTCAATCGCTTTTATTAATACCTTGGGCTCAACAGCACCAGTAACTGTCACCGTTCGTAAAGCAAAATTCATTTCTGCACTTTCTACTCCAGCGGTATGATTTAATGCCTGCTCTATTTTACCTACGCAGCTTGCACACCCCGCCCCTTCAATAATCAAATCTTGGCTAGGTTCAGTAAATTTATTCATTATCATCTCCTTTGCTGTCTTCATATTGTCCTTCGCCCTCAATAAGATGGCATATCATATGTCCGGTTGGTGCTTTGTCAGGTTTACTCTGCCAATCGTTAATAGCGTCTCTCAACTTTTCTCGTAATTGAAATGCCGCTTGAAACTGTTTCTCGGTTTCTGCTAGGTGGTGTTCAATAATTTCTCGCACTAATGGACAAGCTGAATGTCCTTTATCTGATTCAATTAAAATACTTTTGATCTCTGTAACAGAGAAATTTAATTGCCGCGCACTTAAAATAAATTTGAGCCTGTTTTGGGCATTTTTCCCATAATCTTTGTAACCATTAGTTGGACTTTTACTGGGCGTAATAAAGCCAATTTTAGTGTAATAGCGCACAGTATCCGATGTGGTATTCATCGCATTCGCTAATGCTGTTACTCTCATGACATAAATCCTCTATCGGTAAAGAAAATATAATGTTTTCTTAAAACTAAACAGACTTTACACCTGTGTCTTACACACAGGTCAAGAAAATGATTTCAATAAAATATTGAATACAAACTATTAGTCGTCAGACCTACTTGTAGCCCGTACGCATTAGTCTGGTACTTGAGAAAGCGAAGACTTATGTATACAAACAATGCCGTCTTTAGCATATACAGCAAGTAAACTTTGGTCTTCAAATGCAACATGTCCAGGTTGTAAAACAGCTTCATACGAGATTGTTTCTATATGCGTGGCCGTCCATAGCGCTTGATCAAGTTTAATTAATAACCCCATATGCCCGAAGCACTTTACCTTTTCATCAATGTCACTTATCGGCATTTTAAAATCCAAAATTCGCTCAGAAACCTCAGTTCTAGGCCAATAAGAAGCATTAATTTGAGGACGCGCATCGCTGTAGTATTTTTCAGCATTTCCAAAAAAGCATTGTAATAATTTGGCTGACTCTAAATGCACTTTTATCATCAAGGTGGTTAGCGTTTCATTCGCAGATAGTGCAAGTTGGCTTTGTAATATAATGTCTCCACAGTCAAAATCTTTAGTTACTTTTTGAATTGAAATACCCGAAAATTCAGGGTGTTTTATTAAATAAGGTAAAGGTGTTGGGCCTCTGCCTGCTGGTAATAATGTAGGATGAATATTAATTGCATATTTAACATTTGTTATAGGTAATAAATAAGAGTATTCAGCAATAATAAACATCTCCGCGCCAAGGATAATTAATTGCTTTAATTCACTCTCGCTAGGTTTATGACTATGCAAAGGAATACAATTATTTGCACATACGTTATCTATAATAGATGAATTACGTGCAGAACTATTTTTATACACTCGTAATATGTCATGGCCTTCAGACAGTAAATACTTTAAACAAGAGGAGAATAAATTATTCCCAAAATAAACAATTTTCATAAGCAGATTTCAACGTATTGGTATAAAGTAAAATTATTGAATAATGAAGATATTACTTTTATTAAAGCCATTGCTATTAAACAATTACCGTCATCAATTTATACATTTTTGAGCTCGTTCCTACGCTTTAGTTCACTAAGCAAGCTTAGTTTGACCAGTGAATATGTATGATTTTCCATTGTCCTGCTTGTTTATGTAACATCATAGTTTCAAGCCCTACGCTATTAATGTTTTTGCCTTTATATTGACCAGAAGACTTGCGTTTTGACATGGCGTAAGCAAAGTCGCCAATAACGTCTATTGTTTGATCAACGACTTCAGTGTTTATATCCGCTAAAAACTTCATATCTGCCAGCATGTGATGTTGAGCATATTCATCAGCTGATTTTTCAACGCCGCCGCCTTCATAAATCACTACGTCATCAGCTAATAAAGCCCTAGCTTTAAAAATATCTGCTGACTTAAGCGCATGATGAAACTTAGCAATAGTTTCACCAGCACCATCATTTACTCGTGAAGTGTTAACTACTACCTTGTCCTCCAACAACTCATAACCTGAAGAGTTGTTTTTTATTGAATTAATGGCAGTAACTGTATCTTCATGTTTACCGTTATTATTTGCGTGTAAGTTAACACTCAAAATTGTGCTACACACTAGACTGGTAATTAAAAATATTTTATTTATCTTCATTTGTTATTTACCTCTATCATTTCAATTCTTGTGTTTATTCAATTGCAGTAAGTATCTGATATTGTTCAGGTGTTAAAGTAGGTAGTTGCTTTATAAATGCCACCATAGCCCAAATGCGCTGATCGTCATGAGTTTTGCCCCAAGCAGGCATGCCAGATGCTTTAATACCGTGTTTAATGACCCAAAAATTTTTTCGATCAATAGCAATCTCATCACTCGGTTTACTTTTTACTTTTACATTAGTGGCTACTGTTAAGTTAGGTGGCGCTGGATATAACCCTAAACTCATATCACTTTCATATTGTCCTGACTTTAAATGACAACTAGCGCACATAAATTCGTAATCAACAGCACCTAAAAGTAATAAGTCAGGATTTGTTAAATCAGGAACCGCAATATGCTGTGCGGCTTTATTTATCGACGTCTGTCTTGTTTCGTCTAAAAGCCAATACACTAATTCGCCATGAGGCTCATCAGCTGCCACATTAACAATACCTGAATAGAGCACAGTGGTTGTAAACCCAATACCTAAAACAATTAATATCAGCATTAACTTAAACACTTTCATCTTACTTCCTTCAATTTTATAGTGACTTAGCGCCTAAACTCACACTAAGTCACTTTGTGCTTCTTCAATGATTATCGTGTTCTATTTTCTTTATATCCTTATCTTCAACATCTTCCATTTTGCTACAGTCTGCTTTTTCGGTTTTCTTTACATGTAAACTTGCATCATGTGCTTTAACAGACATGGATAGAGTCATTACTGGAATTCATACCAGTGTCACTTTACTTAAAGCTTTAATGATTCTTTTCGTCATGCTTATTGCTCTCGTTATAATTAAGATTTTATAAATCTTTATCATGTTGATAGCTTCATTCTTCTGTTGCTACATGCTTTATCGATGATGAACGCCATAAATAAAACAATGCAGGTAAAACAAGTAAGGTTAATATCACCGCACTCATCATGCCTCCGACCATAGGTGCAGCTATTCTACTCATCACTTCCGATCCCGTGCCTGTGCCATACAAAATAGGTAACAAGCCAACAATAATAGCGGCGGCTGTCATCATTACTGGACGAACACGCATGCCAGCACCATTTAAAACAGCTTGAAATAAATCTTCTTTTGTCGTGGTAATTTTTTTTAAGCGATGTTCTTCTAACATGGCTTGATAGGCTTGGTTTAAATACACCAACATAATAACGCCGATTTCAACCGCTACTCCTGCAAGTGCAATAAAACCAACCCCCACAGCCACTGAGAAGTTAAAACCTTCAAGGTACATCAACCAAATACTACCCACCATGGCCAATGGTAACGTGCCCATGATCATGGCTACTTCAATTACATTTCTAAAATTTAGATAAAGTAAAATCACAATAATGAATAAAGTTAATGGCACAACGTAAGCTAATTTAGCCTTGGCTCGCTGCATGTACTCGTATTGTCCTGCCCAAGTCACGGAATAACCAGCAGGTAGTACTAATTGATCGGCAACTACTTTTTGCGCCGCTTCAACATAAGTACCGACATCAACACCTTCAATATCAACATAGGCCCAACCATTTAATCGAGCATTTTCAGATTTTATCCCCGGAGGACCATCTTCTATATAAATATTAGCAACATCACCTAAGGCAATACGTTGTCCGTTTGGCGTAACTATCGGCAACAATGACAATTGTTCAGGCGAATTACGATAATCTTGTGGGTAACGCACATTAACCGGGTATCGCTCTAAACGCTCAACCGTTTGAGTCACATTCATACCACCAATAGCTGTTGCTACAACTTGCTGAATTTCAGCAATATTTAAACCATAGCGGGCTGCTTTAGCTCGTTGAATATCGACTTTGATATATCGGCCACCCGCTACTCGCTCTGAGTAAACCGATGTTGTACCCGGTACGTCTTTTAAAATAACTTCTAGCTGCTGACCTATGTCTTGAATAACCGATAAATCAGGTCCCGCAACTTTAATACCTACCGGTGTTTTAATGCCGGTTGCAAGCATATCAATGCGGGTTTTTATCGGCATAACCCAAGCATTAGTTACCCCAGGAAGTTTGACTAAAGCATCAAGTTCATTTTTCAAACTTTCTGGTGTTACCCCTTCTCGCCATTGGTCTTGAGGCTTGAACTGAATAAAGGTTTCTATCATGGTCAGTGGCGCAGGGTCTGTTGCCGTTTCTGCACGACCCACTTTACCAAATACCGTTTTAACTTCGGGCACTGTTTTAATCAATTTGTCAGTTTGTTGCAGAAGTTGACGAGCTTGACCTATTGAAATTCCCGGATAAGTTGTAGGCATATACATTAAATCGCCTTCATCAAGCGGAGGTATAAACTCGCTACCTATTTTATCAATTGGATAGATACCAATACCCAATACAATTAATGCCGCGAATAATGTCACTTTAGGAAAATGCAAAACGGTTTTAAGCGCAGGCATATAGATAAAGGTTAAAAATCTATTAACTGGATTTTTATGTTCAGGGAGCACCTTGCCACGAATAAAGTAACCCATTAATACTGGTACAAGTGTAATAGCCAACGCCGCTGAGGCCGCCATTGCATACGTTTTGGTAAAAGCTAATGGCGAAAACATTCGCCCTTCTTGCGCTTCTAGGGTAAATACCGGTACAAAACTTACGGTAATAATAAGTAAACTGAAGAATAAAGCTGGGCCGACTTCACTGGCCGAATCAGCCACTACTTGCCAACGATTCTCTTTTGTTAATGGAGTCTTTTCCATGTGCTTATGCATGTTTTCTATCATAACAATAGCACCATCTATCATCGCACCAATCGCAATGGCAATACCCCCTAAGGACATTATATTGGCATTTAGACCTTGCATATGCATGATGATAAATGCCGTTAAAATTCCAACCGGTAAACTGATAATAGCGACAAGAGATGAGCGCACATGAAATAAGAAAATAATACACACTAAGGCGACTACGCCAAATTCTTCTAGTAACTTAAATGCTAAGTTATCAACTGCTCGTTCGATAAGTGCAGAACGATCATAAACCGGCACAATTTCAACACCATCTGGTAAGCCTTTTTTAAGCTTTTCAAGCTTTGCTTTAACACCATTAATAACTTGTTGTGCATTCTCGCCAAAGCGCATGACAACAATACCACCAACTGTTTCGCCTTCGCCATTAAGCTCAGCTATACCTCTGCGCATTTGTGGGCCTGTACCAATATCTGCTACATTTTTTAGTAGTACAGGTGTGCCATTTTTATTCACACCAAGTGGAATATTTTCGAGATCGTCAACGCCTTTAATATAACCTGTAGCCCTAACCATATATTCGGCTTCAGCCATTTCAACCACTGAGGCGCCAATTTCTTGGTTACCCTGTTTTATTGCGGTTTGGATCAGCGAAAGCGGAATGCCATAAGCACGTAACTTTTCTGGATCAACTTTTACTTGATATTGTTTAACCATACCGCCTAGTGCAGTAACCTCAGAAACACCTGGTACGGTTTGTAATTCAAACTTTAAAAACCAGTCTTGAATGCTGCGAAGTTGGCTTAAATCATGTTGCCCTGTTGGATCAGTGAGCGCATATAAATAAACCCAGCCTACGCCTGTTGCATCCGGTCCTAGCTGTGGTCGGGCCTCACTAGGTAAATTGGGAGCTACTTGGCTTAAATACTCAAGTACTCTTGAACGCGCCCAATATAGATCAGTGTCCTCATCGAATATAACGTAAACGTAAGAGTCGCCAAAAAACGAATAACCGCGAACAGTCACTGCCCCCGGCACTGACAACATAGCAGTCGTCATCGGGTAAGTAACTTGGTCTTCCACTACTTGTGGCGCTTGCCCCGGATAACTGGTTTTAATAATAACCTGGACATCAGATAAATCTGGCAGTGCATCAATCGGGGTTTTGCTCACCGAATATAAGCCGACACCCACTAGCAGTATTGTGGCTAATAAGACAAAAAATCGATTGCCTATTGACCATCGAATAATAGAAGTAATCATATTTTATTTACTCCTAAATTAGTGGTTTGAATGATCAACGGGCGATGCTTCAAGCGCAGCTTCACCATTTGATTTTTCATTTTCAGACAAGGGAGTAATATCGGTGATAATGAAATTTCCATCACGTATTTCAAAGGTAAACTCCACCTCCATGCCTTGACTAAAGTTAGCTAAACTCACCGTTTTATCAGTAATAAAATCAACCGTAGCTGCCGGTCTATTCCACTTTTCTATAGCAGAGCGGCTGATATTTATCATGCCATGATCAATCATAAGTGAATTAATGGTGCCCGTGACCGTCGCAGAGCTTACTTCGTCAACCGAAGACATATTCATTTCCATCGAACTACTGTCATCAGGAATATGAATATTAGTGATGATATAATCGCCTTCAGCTGTTTTACTCACTTCAACATGCAAACTCAAACCAACTTCAAGTAATGAAAAATCAATAGAGTCAATGGCAATAAAATCCATCACCATTTCAGGCCAACCCCACTCGGCTATAGCTTCATGCGATAGAGTTAACATTTTGTGCCCTGGCATTAGACTTTGAATATCGGCTTGAACCCAAACGGATACCGGTGGTAGTTCGTTATCAGATGCATCACTATGCATACGTTTAAAATCAGAAGATTTACTTGATTCTGAATCCAATAAAAATTGTGCTGAACTTACCACTTTATCACCCTCGTTAAGGCCAGAAAGTATTTCAACACTTTCATTGTCAAAACGGCCGACAGTAACCTCAATCGACTTAAAGCTGCCTTCGCCTAACGCTAAAACAACGCGATCTTGTTTGCCCGTTCTGATTAACGCTTCTTGTGGAATAAGCAGTGCTTGTTCTTGATTGCGATTATGGATGGTAATTTGAGCAAACATATTAGGTTTAAAAGCTAAATCTTCATTACTAAAGCGTAATCTAAGTTTTACCGTTCTAGTTTTTACGTCGAGAGTTGGGTAGATTAAATCGACTTGCCCCTGCCATGATTTACCTGGTAAATAATCTAACGTCATGGTGACCGCTGCCCCCTCTTTCACTTGGTTTACTTGACGCTCAAAAACTTCTGCTTCTACCCAAACTTCAGATAAATCCCCAATAGACATAATGGTTAAACCCGGTTTAACATAAAAGCCTTCTCGAATATTTAACGCTTCTACTACGCCGTTTTGAGGAGAGTAAAATGTAATGGTTTGCTTTACCTGTTTAGTTTTTATCAGCTCTGATATGGTCGACTTAGGGATTTGTAAAGCAAGCAAACGGTTTTTGGCCGCTTCTATTAACTGACGATTACTGCGCTTTAGCGCTAAGACTAATTCTTCTTGTGCATTTACAAGCTCAGGAGAGTAAATATCATAAAGTGCTTGCTGCTTAGTCACTGTTTCACCAACTGCTTTGACATACAGTTTTTCTATCCAACCTTCTACCCTAGGGTGAATCTGAACAAGCTTTTCTTGATCGTATGCTACATAACCTACGGTATTTATTTCTGTATGTAGTGACTTAATATTCGCAGTTGTTGTTCTTACGCCTAGGTTATTTACAACATCAGGAGAAATACGAATAGTACCAACGCCCTCGTCTGGGCCTTTACCGCCATCGTCGTATACTGGCACTAAATCCATACCCATAGGCGACTTACCCGCTTTATCTCTTCTGTAATTGGCATCCATTGGAGCAACCCAATAAAGGGGTTTTTCTATATCTGACTGATCCGTTGAAGTTTGCCCATTGCTGTCTTCAAATAGGTAAGAGAAAGCGCCCCAGGTGATTAAACCACCGATAAACATACCGATAATAATTGGCTTGACGTTGTTTTTTGCCATTTTGTTACTCATTAATTAACTCCGAAACAACAGAAGTTCGGCTGCTATTGTTTGTAATAGTGTTGTTGTGCGTAATTGCTGTATTGAGATTACCGATAAATAGATAGTTAAGTTCTAAACGTATTTTCTGTTCTTCAACATTGAGTGTTAGATCATCTATTTCAGTGTTAAGCACCGCTATACGTGAACGAACAACTTCAGAAAAGTCGCCATCGTCATTGGTATAAGCTGATAAAGAAGCTTGGGCTTGGTCGTTAATTTGCGGTAATAACTTATTTTCATACAAATTTTGACGATCTTTTAAACGTAAAAGTCTACCTTTTGCACTGGCATAAGCCGCCATTAGTTGGCGTAGCAATAAAATCTTTTCAGTTTTAATTGCTTCTGAAGCGTATATGGCAGATTCACGCTCTTTATCTTGTTTATTTTCAGTAAAAAGCGGTAAATCGAAAGTAACACCAACCGAAAACAAATCGGCTCGACTACTGCCCATCGGATCATCCGCTCGATAACCATAACTCGCGTTTACACCCCATTGAGCTTTATATTTTTGCTCGGCTAATTTAATACCTGCTTTAGTGGCATTAATATTTTTCTCTACAGCGATAACCGCCGGGTGATTTGTAAAATATGGTACCAATGCCATAGGTTTTAGCCAATTTTCTTTAAAAACCAAATCAGTATTGATTAAATCTATTGCTGGTAATTTCGGACTGATTACTATGTTATGTAATGAAAAATCAGACGCTAATAGGCCTGAGTCACTTGCCGTGCTTTCGCTAGAAAACTCGCTTAACCACTGTGAAAGCATGCCTTCATAACGATTTCTTTGCTGCGCTAATAAATTTAATCTATCGTCTAAACGGGTGAGTTCAAGTTGTGCGCGAACAATATCTTGTTGTCGCGTTTTACCCAATGCAGATGAATAACTTACTTGTGCAACTTCGGCCAATTGTTCGAATAGCGATCTGTTCTTTTCAATTAATGAAATACTTTGCTGAACGCGATAAACGTCTAACCATAAGCTACCCACAGTAACCGCTACTTGTGATTCGCGATCTTTTCGTTGAAAAGGAAAGGCTTCACTTTGCGTTTTTAATTGCTGGCTTTGGATCGCTAAGGTATCGCCGCGAGGAAACATTTGAGCAATACCCAATTTCGCTTGTGTCATCCCTTCTTGAGAAAAGTCAAAACCGTTAACAGGTAGATTGGCTAAACTTATTGATACAACCGGATCAGATAATGTATTGACTGCTTGGCTCATTGATTCAAGCGCGCGTTGCTTGTGAATATTTCCCGTCAGCCAAGGATCATTTTTTTGTGCCGTTTTAATGGCATTTTCAAATGATAATGCGAAGCCAGCTTTTACATTGCTGGCTTGTACTACATTTACATAAAGAACAGTTAACGCTATAAAACCTAAACTACATTTAGCGCTAAATTTGTACTTCTTGTTTTGCATCTTCATTAAAACTGGTCCTCATAAGATTGAACATTAGCGTAAATTTCATAACTACCATCGACTTTCAATAATAAAACTCGATATGGCTGAAACCTATCGTCAACTTCCATGCCCGGACTTCCTACTGGCATTGCAGGCACAGATAAACCAATAACATCTTGGCTGTGGGTTTGTTTGATAAATTGTTGAATATACTTTGCAGGCACATGCCCTTCAAAAACATAACCATCAGCTGAAATGGCGGTATGACAAGAACGGTATCTTGGTGCTATAGATTTTTCTTCTTTAATACCCGGAAAGTCATCAAAGCTATGAACCTTAGACTCAAAACCATGATTATCAACATGGTTTATCCAAGCTTTACAACAACCACAAGAAGGACTTTTATATACGTCTAATGCAATCGTGTGTGGTTTAACTTTATTTGGTGGCTCAACAACGTTTGATGTGGTATTTGTTGGCGCTTGGTTCTCTTTAGAACAACTGGCTAAAACAATAACAACGAAACAGTAGACGAAACTTCTTAACTTAATCTTAAACTTACTTTTAAACATAACTCACCCAATAGGCACATTAATAATTTTTTGTTGATCAGGTTATTTTAAAAGTACGTAGAAACGAAATTTCTAGCGATTGAACTCAAAAAAGCCTAATACAGCGAATAACACGATAAATGCACCAAATTTTGGATACATTTATGCTGTACTTAACTTAATATTGGCGGACGGTAGAGTGATGAAGGTTGTTGGCTGATAGCCACACGAGAATAGTTTAGTATTTTGGTTGGATTAACAATCATGAGGTTATGATTGAAATTATTCATGAAGGTTGCAACATTAGAACAACCTCCCATATAACATTTACAAATAGTGCTACAGCAATCTTCAAAATTGTTTTCTGCTGACTCATCCATGCCGAACGAGTTGTCTGAAGAGTTACCAGACATATTATGATTACTATGGTCCATCATAGGCATATCTTGTGAATGTGAACTCATACTTAACATGCTCAACATTTGATAAGACATCATAGTAGACGCCATAGCTTGACCAACAAAGGTCAAACAAGCTAGCAGTACTATTAATGTTTTAGAGCAGTTTAAAGTCACAAGCAATCAACAAAATATTATAATTAATCGCAATAGTCGCACAGCTTAAGTTTATATTCAACGAAATAAACACACTTACTAGGCTATTAATCTTGAACGAACTTAGAAGTCTGTTTAATTCACTACCACCCATACTTGTAAAGGGTTTATCATAACTACCCGATAGAATTTAGAAATGGTAAAAACTTAGATACCGTTTTTTACCTACGTACTAACGCAGATAAAATCGTACAATATGCTGTTTATATTATTAACAAAATCGCTGTAAACCCCCTTTTACTTTAGTATGATTAACATCAAGTTAGCTATACTCAGGCTTTAAATTTAGCCTATACCTGTTTTGTATTATTCGGAATTGAAAAATGTTTGAGATTATAATTTTGGCATTGGCATTAAGTATGGATGCATTTGCTGTTTCTATTGGTTTAGGCGCTAAAAACAAAAATAAAACAGCCTCACTTGCCATGGCATGTGGGTTATATTTTGGTTTTTTTCAAGGCTTAATGCCCTTAATTGGTTATATGGGCGGTAGAGGTGTTTTTGGTTGGATAGAAGCTTATGCTCCCTGGGTTGCATTTTTTCTATTGGTATTAATTGGCGCTAAAATGATTTATGAGTCATTTTCAGATGGCATAGAAGAAGATATAGCAAAAGTCACCCACAGGATTATGTTGGTGCTTGCCATAGCCACCAGTATAGATGCAATGGCAGCAGGCTTCTCGCTAACTATACTTGACGTAAACCCATTTATTGCCTGCGCTATTATTGGTATGACTACCTTTTTCTTTAGTGTGTTTGGCGTTTATATTGGCGATAAAAGTGGTACTTGGCTTGAAAGCAAAGCTGAGCTTCTCGGGGGAATTGTGTTAATACTGATAGCGATAAAAATATTATTTATGTAAGCATTTATCACCATTGTTAAAGCCTATAGTCACTAAAAATAGCTTTATCTAGTTTTGCGATAAATACTGAATATCTATTAATTTTTAACGTTAAATTCAGCAATTCTTAAGTTTAGTCTGGTATCTTATGGGTACTAATGTTTATTTATTGTGAGTGACTTTGAAAGTTTTAATTATAGAAGACTCAACATCTTTAAGAAGAAGCTTAAAAATTGGCTTATCTAATTTAGGTTATACCGTAGATGATACTGGCGACGGGTCTGAAGGCTTGAGTATGGCGCTCTCTGGTGATTATTCTCTACTAATTCTTGATTTAATGCTGCCCTCTGTTGATGGCACTGCAATACTTAAAGCAATTAGAAAAGCCAATAAAGATCTTCGTGTGCTTATTTTATCGGCACGCGACTTAACTGAAGATAAAATTGAAGGGCTACTTAATGGCGCTGACGATTACCTTACTAAGCCCTTTTCTTTTGATGAGTTACATGTTCGACTACTTTGCTTAATGCGCAGAGGCTCGTTAAACGTTAACGATAATACGATTAATATTGGTAGTTTTTCATTAGACTTACATTTAAAACAACTCTTCTGTAATGGCATTGATACGAATTTAACCCCCAATGAATATAAGTTAGTAGAATGCCTTTTTACTAATCAAGGTAAAGTTATATCACCGGAAAAATTGAGTGAATATTTAGCCGGACAATATGACGCTATTGCTAAAAATTCAATTGAGGCTCATTTATCAACCGCCAGAAAAAAGGTTAAGTTACTCGGCTACGACCTACCCATTAAAACCAAGCGAGGCTTTGGTTATTTTTGTTGAGACCCATGAATGATTTCTATTAAGAAAAAACTAAGCCGTTATATCTCAATTTCAATATCGATATTATTAGTGTCTATATTGTTAGTTACTGATCTTGCTGTTGATAGTTGGATTAGTGCTGAATTTGACCGTGCAATGACCAACAAAGCAAATTTACTCACAACATTAATCAGTGAAGACAGCGATGAAGTTCATGGCATAGAGTTTGATTTTGCTGATGAATTTATGCCTGAGTTCTCAGGTAATAACGATCCAGAATACTTTCAATTATGGCTTGATAACAACGTATTTGAACGCTCTCAAACGCTTGAGCTATTTGATGTTAATGAACTCCCTAAAGCTGAAGTTAAACTCCACCAATCATCCATTAGTAACATCACTTTACCTGATGGTCGCTCAGGTAAAATGTATTTTACAAAGTTTAAGCCTCAAATTGACTCTGATGAACGAGAAAATAGTGCGATTACAACATTGCAAATAGCCAACAATCAAAAAACAATGGAATTGGCTTACGCTATAAGTAATGAAGGCTTAAATCAAATACTTTGGTTTGTAGATATTATTTTTATATTCTCTTCATTGCTTGCGGTTATAGCGGTAAGGTTAATTGTTTTTAATGTGGTAGAGCGCGGTTTAAAGCCAATTGAGCAACTCAATACCGAGCTACAGCAAATCAGCTTAAACTCTGAAATTAGTGCGATCAACACCGAAAATTTACCTGAAGAGTTGATCGTGATTGCTAACGGTATTAATCATTTTATTCGTGAAAATAAAACTCTCTATTCTCGTGAAAAACGTATTACCTCAGATATTGCCCATGAGTTAAAAACGCCAATTGCAGAATTATTAAACTTAAGTGAAGTCGCGATTAAATTCCCCCACGAAAAACAGTTAGTTGATAATTTTAAAGTTGACGTACTTAACATTACTGAACGGCTTCGAAATATTGTCAATAGTATATTGTTGCTGCAAAAAAGTACCAACAGTACCGCCTTAGAAAAACAACAAGTGGAGCTAGCACCGTTAATTAATGCGGTTATAACAATGGAGAACAAAGCTAAGCGGGAAATAAATGTTATTTTTGATAACTCATGTGAACATATTCACACCAATGAGTTCGCATTAACAACTGTATTGTGTAACCTTCTCAATAACGCGCTTTACTATAGTCCTGTAAAAACACCCGTGACTATCACAGTGTTACCTTGTGAAGAAGGAAAGCGAGTTGTAATCAAATTAACTAACTTGAGTCAGCATGATTATAGTGAGCAAGATTTAGCCTTGTTTTTTGATCCTTTATGGCAAAAAGACGCTTCACGCACTTCAGCTGACCGATATGGTTTGGGGTTAGCTATTGTAAAATCTTATTGTGAAAATATATCGGCAGATTTGAATGTAGCCATTTCAGCAGAAAAAGAAATAACCTTTACCATTACAATATAAGCTGTCTCGTTAATTGAAATTATTAGCCGTTAGTTATTAACGGTTTTTTATCAGCATTGCTTATCATCGTTGTTTATCATCAAATAATTATCGACATTTAGTTATCAAAGAAACCTTTTAACTTAGAATTTTTAACAAGTAATTTTACTGAATGTTAAGTTTATTCTAAGCTAATTATCAGTTTCCCCTAAGCGCTTCTTAAGTTTAACAATTTAAAATATAAACACTTACCCATAGGTGTTTATATGACAAATTTTATCCCTGAGTTCTCATACTCAAACGTTATACAGTTAAAAACAGCGTTTGCAAACTTGCTTACAGACAAACCTGAGGCGCTTAACTCCGCTTACAAGTTAATATGTCGTCGAGTTTTCAATATAAACTCATCAGCTTTAGTCAAAAAACTCGACTTAAAGGCTGTTTAAGTGATGGAAATATTACGTAAAATTGAAAATATCACTATAACAACCAATCAGTTATTGTTTTTTACTTGTTGCTATATTGCTTTAGTTTTAAACCTACCTTTTTTAACCAAAGCGACAGAAGCAATCACGGCACTAGATAATTATAATGTGATATTTTTAATGTCACTGCCCATTTTTATATTATCTTTAACCATGCTAATTCAAGGGCTATTTGCTTTTCGCTGGCTGACCAAACCCCTGCTTATTATTACGGTAATTATTTCATCACTTATATTCTACGGTACGATTACTTACGGCATCGTATTTGATTACGGTATGGTGCAAAATACCATTGAAACAGACTCCGCCGAAGCACTATCTTACGTTAACTTGCAGGCTATTTTATTTTTCTTGTTTTTTGGTATTTTGCCCGCTTTTTTAATCTATAAAGTAAAGCTAACCTATAAACCTTTTTTTAGAGAGCTGTTAAGTCGCTTAAAAGTCATTAGCTTCAGCTTGGGTGTGGCATTATTAATCGCGAGTATTTTTTATTCTAATTATGCTTCTGTGGGTAGAAACAATAAGGATTTACTAGGTTACATTACACCTTATAAAATGGTTGATGCCTCTTATAAATTCATCAGGAATCACTATTTTTATCCTCCACTTAAGTTTCAAGTGTTAGATACCGCTCCGTCAATTGTTCGCGATAACTCGCGTAAGCATGTCACTGTGATGGTATTAGGCGAAACAGCCCGTTCACAAAGTTTTTCACTTAATGGTTATGTAAAACCAACAAATTCCTATACAGAAAAACAAGGAGTTATATCGTTTTCTAATGTTAGTTCGTGCGGCACAGCAACTGCGGTATCAGTCCCTTGTATGTTCTCAAGATTAGATAAAAACCATTACAGCAAACGTACAGCTACCGCTCAACAAAATGCCATTGATTTAATAAATTTGGCGGGTGCTGACGTATTATGGATCAGCAATAATAATGGTAGTTGTAAAGGCGTATGTACTCGAGTAAAAACCATTCAGGTCGATACCGATAAATCTAACCCGTTATGTGATGGCGAATATTGTTTTGATGAAGCGTTGTTAGCCCCATTAAAGCAAAAACTTAATTCGCTAACAAATGACAATACGCTCATTGTTCTGCATATGATAGGCTCTCATGGACCCACATATTTTAAGCGGTACCCTAGCGAGAAAAGTGTTTTTACACCCGACTGTCAACGCAGCGACATTCAAAATTGTAGTCCTGAGCAATTACTAAATACTTACGATAATACTATTGCTTACACCGACTTTGTCATATCAAAAGTTATTAATGAATTAAGTGTTTTAGACAAAAAAAATAATATTGAATCATCATTACTTTATATATCAGATCATGGCGAGTCATTAGGTGAAAGCGGTGTATATTTACATGGCCTGCCCTATGCGTTTGCACCTGAAGAGCAAACACATGTACCGATGATTTTTTGGGCCGACACTATGCAAGCTGATTTTAATACTGCCTGCTTGCGTGATTTATCAAAATCTCGTATCAGTCATGACAATGTTTTTGATACTTTATTAAGTATTATGTCTGTTAAGTCCAAAGCATATAATATTGAAAACGACCCGTTCATTGATTGTAAATCAGAGCATGCAATAGCACGTACCAACTCAACATCCGCATTTAATATAGAGAGAATAAACTAGTGTTCGACAATACCAATAAGCCTAAAGGCATAAACAGAGTAATATTAGCGTCGTTAAACTCATTTAGAGCGATAAAATGGTTGTACCTAAATGAATCGGCATTCAGGCAAGAGTTGTTACTGCTAATAATTGCCATTCCGGTATCCTTTTTATTCGATATAAGTGACAAAGAACAAGTGTTTTTGGTACTGGCAATAGTCTTTATTATGTTTACGGAAATAGTGAATACCGCAATTGAAGCAGTTGTCGACCGGGTCGGTTTAGAAATACACCCACTTTCAGGGTTGGCAAAAGACTTAGGCTCTGCCGCGGTATTTTTAAGCCTGATTATTGCGAGCAGTATTTGGCTTGTTATCTTGCTTTAAAACTTATGTCTAATGACGAGTTAATTGGCGAGTAAAATGGTTTATAAAATCATAAAAATTAGCCTGTTTTCAGTTTAAATTAAGCCTTTCTTAAGTTTCGTTTAATAAAGTAGTACCGTGTTCTAATAGCGGTATTACTTTAAATGTTTAAAACAACGCTCAATTTACTTCGACCTTTTATTTTATTTGCCATGATACTTGTGCTGACTTTGTTCATTTCTCGCATGGGTTTAGCTATATGGAAAATTGACCGATTCGATAGCTTTACTAGCATTCTAACCTTAGTTTTACACGGGTTTCGCATTGACTTAAGTGTTTTAGGTTATTTACTTCTTATACCAGCCATTTTGCATCCATGGTTAATGATGACTAAATATCATAAAACATGGCTCAAGATATTAAAGGGTATATTTTTCTTTATATTTATCTGTGTACTCTTCTTTGAACTCGCTACACCTGCTTTTATCAATGAATACGGCTTTAGACCTAATCGATTATTCATCGAATACTTACCGTACCCAAACGAGGTATTCAACATGTTAATCAATGGTCATTTACTTACTTTAATCACAGTTCTATTACTGTTATCTATTATTGGAAAATATCTTTGGTCATTTTTAAGTAATGTTATAAGCAATAAAACATCGCAATCTAGCGCTACGTTAATGTCGTCGAGTTTCTCGTTTGTACTGTTAGTTTTAGTATTAGCTCTTTGTGCTCGTGGCACCGTTGGCCATCGCCCAATTAACCCATCATTAGTATACTTTTCTACAGATCCACTAATTAATTCATTAACATTAAATTCTATTTATAGCGTTGCCCACGCATTTAAACAGCTGGGTGATGAAAAAAATGCTTCAAAGCTATACGGTAATATGACAACCGAAAAAGTAATTAAGCTTGTACAGCAAGAAACAGGGTTACTTCCACAAGATTTTAGTAGCAAATCACTCCCCTCGTTAACTTCACGTTTACCTGCCTATCAAGGTAAACCTAAGAACCTGGTTATTATTTTAGAAGAAAGTTTAGGTGCACAATTTGTTTCATCTTTAGGTGGATTATCATTAACACCAGAAATCGACAAACTTAATAGTGAAGGCTGGGCTTTTAAGAACTTATATGCCACGGGTACCCGTTCAGTCAGAGGTATTGAAGCAGTAATTACAGGGTTTACGCCAACACCAGCAAGAGCAGTGGTGAAGTTAGACAAATCACAAACCGGCTTCTTTACTATTGCCAGTTTACTTGCCAAGCAAAATTATTCTACCCAGTTTATTTACGGTGGTGAGAGTCACTTCGACAACATGAAAAGCTTTTTCTTAGGTAATGGTTTTAGTGATATTGTTGATTTTAAAGATATTCAAAACCCACAGTTTGTCGGTTCATGGGGCGTTTGTGATGACGACCTATTTAATCAGGCAGATATTGAACTCACCAAACTTCACAACAGCAACAAGCCATTTTTTAGCTTTATTTTTTCATCAAGTAATCATGACCCTTTTGAAATTCCTGACGGTATCGTTACGCCCATTCACTATACTTCTGAACAATTGAGTCAGTTTAATGAAAAAGAATTATCGCGCCATAAGGCAATACAATACGCTGATTATGCGTTAGGAAAATTTATCGCCAAAGCGAAGCAGCAGCCCTATTGGCAGGACACTATATTTTTAGTGGTTGCCGATCACGATGCCAGAGCATTAGGCAATGATCTTGTGCCGATTAAGAACTTTCATATTCCTGGCGTTATTCTTAATTCACCAAAGCAGCCTTTTTTAGATACAAGAATTGTCAGTCAAATTGACCTTGCACCTACATTATTATCGCTAATGGGGGTTACTAATTACTCGCCAATGCTAGGGCATGATCTTAATAAAACTGATATTTCTGAGCGAGCTATGATGCAGTACGCTGATAACTTTGCCTACATGAATAAAAGTGGGGTCAGTATTTTACAGCCACAAAAACAGCCACTTAGTTTTAATTACGACTTAAAAGAGCAGCGACTTATGCCTGTAGAACATAACAAAGCATTATCAGAAGTTGCTTTAGCGCATGCTTTATGGGGAAGTTTAGCTTATGAAAATCAATGGTATGCGATGCCAAATGAATTGATTGACGCTGACCCAACAAATAAAGTGGTATCAAACTAGTAACACGTCTATTAAAGCGAATAACATTAACTTAAGTTCATCAAACTAATGTTAAACATTTTATTACGGGGTAGCTCCTACTGCAAACTCACCCCGTTATCCTTTGCGAATTAACTAATCGGTACAATCAATGGAGTCTATATGAACAACAGTGGTTTTGTTGTTCTCTATAGGCCACTCGATCTCTTGACCAATAGATAAGCCAATTAAGGCACTGCCAACAGGGGTCAAAATAGATAAAGTACCACTTTCCTTAGTATCTTTAGGATAAACGAGTTTTAAGGAAAATGTTTTCTGTGTCGAAAGCATGGTAAATGTTACGGTTGAATTCATCCTTACTACATTATTGGGCAATTTAACTTTTGCTACAATTTTTGCCCGATCCAATTCAGCTATCAGTAAGTCATGAGACGGCATAAAAGTTTCTTTTTCTAACATAGCCTGTAAGGCATCATAATCTTCATTGCTAATAATTATTTTTGGTTTAATCATTGTATACCCCTCTTTTATTAAAAATTTTGCCAAGAAACATAATTTGTATGTATAAATTAAAAATATAAACAGTCGCTAATTTTTCAATAATAAACTCCTTTTAAACATACCTACTGAGCGATGCATTTAAGCGCAATAAACTTTAAGCCAGTAATTAATGGTTTGTTATTGCAATGCACACTCGAAAACATTACTTTTTTATCACCTGTGAGATTGCTTTAATTAATTTAACTGCCACAAATTCTTCATAAGAATCTACTGGTTCAAAACTACGTTCATAAAGTAACTCAATGGTTTCTAATCGAGCAGAAACCAACTCATAAACTGCTTTTTTATCATTCGTTGCATTCTCTATTAACTCTGATGATTCAAAGAGATAATCCCAAAAAATATTTTTCATATACCTGTTCTCAATCTTGAATAAGTAGTGTTAAAGTTGATTACATAAATTCAAGCTAAGTATGGCTAGTACAATGAGTACGTTGAAATGATGTAAGTTAGTGCTTGGGCTGGGTGACTAAGTAAAAAGCGCTTAGCCACCGAAATCAGGTAAGATGCATATAGGTAGCATCCATGAAATAACAAGTTCATTAACTGGGGCAACAAACTGTATAAATGATAATGTAAGCATTTTATAATCTTAGCTTAAATTTATTAAAGTAGTATTAAAGTTGGTGTAACTTAGGTTATAAATTACATGGTGCTCAACCAGTTAAATTTCAAGTGTAGGTATTTATTCAAATATACATTCTAGGTTAAATTATAGTATGTTTTTCACCATACTTTTGCACCATACTGTAACAATGCAATATGAGCTAAAAAGGTTAATGAAAGAGCGAACCTATAAGTTTAAAATTTATAATTATAGCTCTGAATAAAACTATAAAATAACAAGGTTATTAGTTTAACTAGACAAAAATAAATCATGTTTACAGTTTTACGTTTTTTAGCTTAAGCAGTATTTACGTTATTTATTGACTAAAAATACCGCTCGGGTAAGCTAATAGTGTTTATCTTAATTTACAATGAATTAGCCGTTTATAACTTGACATGATTCTCATGCATTATTATTGCTCAATAAAGGATAACTATGCTAAGCGTATTGGGTACAAAAATAAAAAAGAAATCTAACCGCTACCGTCTAAAACTTACGGTATCGTTGCTCGCATTACTTGGCGCAATCGCCATTGGCTTTACGCTGTTAATCATTCAGATTCAGTCTGGTACTTCTGTTTATTTAGCCGCTTTAAGCAACTGGTCTCACGGGGTCAGTGAATCTGTTAGACAAGCTAAAAAGTATGTAAATTCTGGTGATCCTCGTGAACTACAACTCACACGCGAAAAATATCAAATTCCGCTTGGACACCTGCGTGGCCGTCTTATTTTAGAGCGTGATAAATTAGATTATCAATCGGCATACCGCAGCTTTTTACAAGGTGGAAATCACCCTGACGATATTGCAAAAATGATTTGGTTATTTCGTTTATTTCAAAATGCACCTTATTTTAACGATGCTATTACAGCATGGAGAAGTTCTGATCCATGGGTAATAAGATTAGGCGATACCATTGAAAAGCTGCCTATAGCATTGCAAACCTCTCCTTCAGAAGTCGAAGCCGTACAAATAGAGCTAGATGAAATAACCAATCGCTTAGCACAACCACAAAGTCAATTTCAGGTAAAAATGAGTTTAGCCAGTCGCGTTATTACTTCTTTATTATCGATTGCCAGCGTTATATTTTTTCTACTATTAGGTGGTATAGCAACACTATTGCTTAAAAAATTAACCGCCACAATTCGTGTTTCTGAATATAAATTTAGAAGTACTTTCGAAAATGCTGCCGTGGGTATCGCTCAATTAGATGCAAACGGGCGGATTATTGAAGCTAATAATGCCTTATGTAGTATTTTAAAATACAACTACACCGTTCTGTCGCAGCTAAGGTATAACCAGCTGATACATCCAGATGATAGTAATATATTTAATGAAGAGCGCTCTTTATTAGATAAAGGAGAAAGTGAACGAGTAACTTTTAAACAACGGTTACATACTATTGATAAAAGCGTTGTATGGGTGCAAACCACTATGTCGCGATTCGAATGGGGCAACCCGTCTGAAGTGCGCTACATTTGTATTATTGAAGATGTGTCAGAGCAACATCGACTCAGTAATGAATTAAGTTATCAAGCACGTCACGATAATTTAACTGGCCTGATCAACCGCAGAGCTTTTGATGGCTACTTAAGCGAGTCGTTACATAAAGCTCGAAGTGAAAATTTTGTCCATTGCCTATGTTTTATCGATTTAGATCAATTTAAAGTCATTAATGACACACTGGGTCATTTCGCAGGCGACCAGCTATTATTGCAAGTTACACAACTGTTCAGTCGTCAATTAAGAAAAAGTGACTTATTGGCTCGTTTAGGTGGCGATGAATTTGGCTTAATCCTCGATTGTTGTGATCCTGAACAAGCGATTAAAATGGCAGAAAATCTTCGTGATAGTCTCAGCCAACTACCTTTTAGTTGGGATGGGCGTGCCTTTAATATTGGCTGTAGTATTGGCATTACCCCTATTATGGCCACTAGCGGTGATGAAGCCTCAATATTACAAGCAGCAGACTCAGCTTGTCACATGGCCAAAGAGCAAGGTCGAAACCGCGTTATAATGACCTACCAAGATGATGTAGAACTTGCTGCAAGACGCGTTCAAATGGAATGGATTGAACGTATTCGCCGAGCTATTGATACAGACAAGTTATATCTAGATGCACAAAAAATAGTGCCTTTATCTGCTAATAAAAATACGCACATCGAAGTACTCGTTCGTATGCTAGGAGATAATAATGAAGTTATCCCTCCGAATGCATTCTTACCTGCCGCTGAACGCTTTAATCTCGTACATTTAATAGATCGCTGGGTAATTCACAAAGTTTGTGAACATCTACAACGTTATCCTTTGAAATTGAATAATATAGACGTATGCCATATTAATATTTCTGGTAAAAGTTTTGATCACGAAGATTTTACTCATTATACAATTAACACCATTAAGCAATATAACATTCCTGCAAGTTGCCTGTGTTTTGAAATAACCGAAACGGCAGCAGTTAGCAACTTAACTGTTGTGTGCGAATTTATGGAAAAGCTCAAAGCTATGGGCAGCAGTTTTGCATTAGACGATTTTGGTGCAGGACTGTCTTCTTTTGCTTACTTAAAGCAATTCCCTGTGAAATATCTCAAAATTGACGGCGCGTTTGTCAGAAATATGGCCAACGATGATACCGACAAAGCGATGGTTAACGCTATTAGCAATATCGGAAAAACCTTAGGAAAAGTTATCGTTGCAGAGTTTGTTGAAGACAAGCAGGCCTTAGCTTATCTAGAAGAAATGGGCGTTGAGTTTGCACAAGGGTATTATTTACATAAGCCAGAGCGGTTTGATGGCCTAGTGAGTATTATTAAATAATACTCACTACATCTCCAGACGTGCTATTGCTTCTGAATTATTAATGGTTACTTTAACGTCATTAATTAACTAAATATTTCACTGGCACTATAAGCGACTAAAAAACCTACCGCTGCAATCGGGCCAGTTATATCATGCATATCTTCAAAAGCTTCTGGGATCATAGTTTGTATGATCATCACTAAGATAGCCCCTGCCGCTAATGCGGTAGCAAAACCAATATATTCATTACCGAGTTGCCCTAAAAGGGTTAAGCCTAAATAAGCCGATAATGCTAGGACTAAGGTAATAGCAATCCAAAGTGTAAAAACAAAAGTAGCGCTTTTTCCTGCTTTTTTCATACCCGCCGAACTTGATAGCCCCTCAGGTATATTTGACATAAATACCGCAAAAACTGTGACTAAAGCAACACTGCCTCCTTCAAGCATACTGACTCCAATTGCTGCTGATTCTGGAATACCATCAAGTAGTGCGCCTAAAGCAATAGCCATACCGGCAGATGTAGCAATCTTGCTTTTATCCGTTGTTATTTTTGCATGTTTAGGTATACCTTGTGAGCGTTTACGATGAAGCCCACCACCATGAGATACAAAGTAATTCGCTATTGAGTAAACTAAAACACCAGAAGCAAAGCCGCTAACGGCATATAACAACCCTCCTTGTTCTGTTGCCTTAGCCATTAGCTCAAATGATAGTGCTGATATTAGAACACCCGCACCAAACGCCATAATACTGGAAATAACTTTATGAGGTAAATTAATAAAGTAACCCACTAAGGCGCCAAGTATAAGTGCAAGCCCTGAAACGCCCCCCCAAATTGCAGCCTCTAATCCTGGATTAATCATGGTTAAATCTACTTAGTATTTTGTTAATTGAAAGCCCTATTGCTAGGGCTAAGCCTAAAGCGATACGTTTAAATTTCTATTAAAACGTAAAAGTACCAATATTGAAGTTAATGTTTAGTTACTTAATATTTAGTTGTTTAATGTTTTGCCAACAACCGAATATCGTTACCCGTAGGCGACTCATGAACTCTAAGTGAAAATGCCGGTAAAACTGCAATAATATGATCGAAAATATCTGATTGAATATCCTCGTAAGCATTCCAACTGGTTGTGTTAGTAAAGGCATAAATTTCAATAGGTAAACCAAAAGTTGTTGGCTCTAACTGGCGAACGATTAACGTCATCCCTTGATGAATTTTAGGGTGATTTTTTAAATAAGATACCAAATACTTTCTGAACGTACCTACATTGGTCATGCGGCGACCATTTTGAATCACAGTCATATCGGCTTTTTTATCAATATTCTCTTTTTCAATTTCTGTAATTGTACTGGCAATATAGTCACTTAAAAGTTGCGCCTTTTTCAACTCACCTAATTGTTCTTTACTTAAAAAACAAACGCTACTCATTTCAACATGAATACTACGTTTTATTCTTCTGCCACCAGCTTCAGACATACCACGCCAGTTTTTAAAAGAGTCAGAAATAAGTGCATAAGTTGGAATTGTAGTAATAGTTTTATCCCAATTTCTCACTTTTACAGTGGTTAAAGCAATATCAACTACATCACCGTCTGCGCCATACTTTGGCATTTCAAGCCAATCGCCAACAGCAAGCATGTTATTTGCAGAAAGCTGTATACCCGCCACTAAACCTAAAATAGGGTCTTTAAAAACCAATAACAATACCGCAGACAAAGCACCCAAACCACTCAATAAAATAAGTGGTGATTTATCCATCAGTAACGACACAGCTAAAATAGTAGTTAAAATACTAGCAACAAGCTTAACGGTTTGTAGCAAACCTCTTAATGGAAAGTGCCCCCGAGTTTCCCGTCTGTCAGAAATCGATTGAAGAATATCTAAAAAGGTAAATAACGATAATAATGCAAAGAGAATAATCCATTGGTCGGTTACTACCTCAACAACGTGAAGAAACCATACTCCTTCGGCTATCCAGAGCTTCGCTTGTATAACAACTAAAGCCCCTTGAAGCGCAAATGAAAGTCGTCTGGCAAGCCGTTGAATTAACTTTATCGTTAGGTTTTGACCTTCTAAGGTGTCATTATTATTACAAGTATCTTTTAAAAAGTGTTTAGCTGCGCCTCTAATAATAAAATGCAACGCAATCGCAAAGGTAGCTATCCATACAATGACTAACATGTCATACCAAAAAAAGACATTACCTGGGAGGTTTTGCCCAAACCAACCTAATAAAAACTCTCTTATTTGCGCTCTTGTTTCAGTCATTATTTAGTTACCTTATACTTAATTCGAAGGTTTTTGTGATAAACACACTTATCAAAAAATCATGTTTTAGAGTTATTTACATTACTATTTTAACTTTTAAACTCAATTTAAACGCATGTAGCACAATAACTTAACTCGCACGTTAAAGGTAGCTACAACAATTAAATCAAACAGGAATGTATATTAACAATTAAATGCAGCCATTATCACCTAACGCAAGAGGCATCGCTAGGTGATAACGCTTTATTTCATTCAAACTTACAATAGAAGTAGAAGGGAAAGTAAAAACAAATGCCAATGACTGGCTCAAAAACTAAATGGCTTAGAGATAACACTTAGGCATAGGTATTTGAGCAACACCTGACGCAACTGCAGCTTCCGCTACCGCCTTTGCCACATTATGGCAAAGCCTTGGGTCCATAGGGCGAGGAATAATATAGTTTTTACCGAAGCTTAATGACTTTTCTCCACTGGCTTTTAATACGCTTTCTGGCACTTCAGCTTTTGCTAAAGTACGAATAGCGTGTACCGCCGCTATTTTCATTTCATTATTAATTTTTCTTGCTCGTACGTCTAATGCACCACGAAAAATAAACGGGAAGCACAATACGTTATTCACTTGATTAGGATAATCAGAACGCCCTGTCGCCATAATTAAATCATCTCTAACTGAATGTGCAATTTCTGGTTTAATTTCAGGATCAGGATTAGAACAAGCAAAAACAATAGGGTTTTCCGCCATTGTTAACAACTGCTCCTTCGACAACAAATTAGGCCCTGATACACCAACAAAAACATCCGCTTCGGCTATTGCATCATCAAGTGTGCGTTTATCTGTATTGTTGGCAAATAGCATTTTATATTCGTTTAGATCACTTCGACGAGTATGCACAACGCCCTTGGTATCAAGCATATAAATTTTTTCGCGCTTTGCTCCACATTGAATTAAAAGTTCCATGCAAGCAATTGCTGCAGCACCAGCACCTAAACAAACAATAACAGCGTGCTCAATGTCTTTACCTTGAATTTCCAATGCATTAATCATAGCTGCACAAGTAACGATAGCGGTACCATGTTGATCATCATGAAAAATAGGGATTTTACAGCGCTCTTGTAGCGCTTTTTCGATAATAAAACAGTCTGGTGCTTTTATATCTTCTAAGTTAATACCACCAAAAGTATCTGCAATACTAGCAACAGTATTAATAAACTCTTCAGGGGTTTTATGATTCACTTCAATATCAAACGAATCAATATTAGCAAAGCGCTTAAATAGCAACGCTTTACCTTCCATAACAGGCTTAGACGCCATTGGGCCTAAATTACCTAAACCTAAAACAGCACTACCATTTGATATAACCGCAACGGTATTTCCTTTGCCTGTGTATTTGTAAACATCGTCTGGATTTTCAGCTATTGCTCTACAAGGCTCTGCTACACCTGGGCTGTATGCCAATGATAAATCTTCACTGGTTTCCGCTGCAGTTGTTATTTGCACCGCTATTTTTCCCGGTGTTGGTTGAGCGTGGTAATCCAGTGCTCGTTGTTTAAAATCTATCATAGTGGACCTTTAATTGAATGGGTATATGTCATGAGCTAGTGCTCATAAACTTTTATTTGTATTGCATTAACAAGACTATTTATCGACATTTTGTGAATTTAGTCTGCCCTGTAGAGTTTGATTTAAAATTTACGAGGCAGCGGTTTATGGATGCAAATGCTTACCAAATAGAAAATCCTAATGGGGCTAAACTTTTGCTAAAGATTAAATAAAATCACAAATCCTGTCAGTTATGTCA